>JAKAGH010000147.1 GCA_021817645.1 Deltaproteobacteria bacterium | reverse complement strand
GCAGCTTTTGATAGATACCATCCCGAGTCCCGTCTTTTATAAAGATGTAAACGGGGTCTATCTGGGGTGTAACCAAAGCCTGGCCGAATTTTTAGGGAAGCCGAAAGAGGAAATCATCGGGAAGACTGTGTTTGATACTTACCCTAAAGAACAGGCAGAGAAATATTATCAAATGGACCAGGAAATATTTCAACATCCCGGCACCCAGATTTATGAGTCGGTGATGGAGAGGGCTGACGGAGCCATAAGGAATTTTATCTTTTCCAAAGCTACGTTTGTTGATTTTTCGGGGAAAGTTGCCGGATTGATCGGGGTGATGACTGATATCACCGCACGCAAGCAGGCGGATGAGGAGCGTCTGGCCCATCTGCGCTTCTTTGAGAACATGGATCGGGTCAACCGGGCTATGCAGGGTACGGACGATCTTGAGCAAATGATGAGCGACGTTCTCGGCGTTCTGCTGGCGCTTTTTGATTGCGACCGGGTTTGGCTGGTCTATCCCTGCGATCCAGAGGCTTCCTCCTGGCGAGTGCCGATGGAGCGGACCCGGCCGGAATATCCCGGCGCCCTCGCCCTGGGGCTTGAGTTTCCTATGGATCCGGAGGTGGCCAGAGTCTGCCGCACCGTGTTGGCCGCCAGCGGCCCGGTGAAATTCGGCCCGGAATCCCAGCAGCCGATGGCGGCGGAGGTGGCGCAGCGCTTCGCCTACCAATCCCAGATTTCGATGGCCATCTACCCCAAGGCAGATAAGCCCTACATGTTCGGACTGCACCAGTGCTCTTACCCGCGGGTCTGGACGCCGGAAGAAGAGAGACTTTTCCAGGAGGTGGGACATCGACTCACCGACACCCTAACCAGTCTGTTGACCTATCGTGACCTGCGGGAAAGCGAGCAAAAATATCGCCTGCTGGTAGGGCAGATCCCGGCGGTGGTATTTAAAGGCTATGCAGATGGGAGCGTTGATTTTTTTGATGACAAAATTGAGACGTTAGCCGGCTACCCGAGAGAAGACTTTGATTCCCGGCGATTAAAATGGCCTGACCTTATTATTCCGGAAGACCAATCGGAGGCAAAAGACAAGTTTGTTGAGGCCTTGAAAACCGACCGCGCGTATGAGCGGGAGTACCGGATCCGGAAAAAATCCGGAGAAATTGCCTGGGTTCAGGCCATGGGCCAAATCTTTTTAGATCCGGCAGGGAAGATTAATTTTGTCAGCGGCGTATTTATTGACGTTACGGCGCGCAAACAGATAGAGGAGGCATTGATCCGGACCAAAGAAGAGTGGGAACAGCTGAGCCGCCAGATGGAATTGATCTTGAACTCGGCCGGAGAAGGCATTTTCGGAGCGGATATCGAAGGCAGAGTGACCTTTGTTAATCCGGCCATGGCCCAGATGCTGGGCTGGGATAACACCGAATTGCTCGGCCAACTTATCCATGATCTATGCCACCACACCAAGCCCGACGGTAAGCCTCTTCCCGCTTCAGAATGTCCCATCTACCTGGCGTTCAAGGATGGCCGCGCCTATCACGCCGATAATGAAGTCTTTTGGCGCAGGGATGGCACGAGTTTCCCGGTGGAATACACCAGCACCCCCATCCGTGAAGGCGACCGGGTGGTCGGCACCGTGGTGGTGATCAAAGACATCACTGAGCGCAAGCAGGCCGAGGCAGCAAAACTGAGATTCGAAGCCCAACTGCGCCAGGCTCAAAAGATGGAGGCCATCGGCACCTTAGCCGGAGGAATCGCCCATGACTTCAACAACATCTTGAGTGCCGTCATCGGCTACGCGGAAATGATCCAAATGTTTCATAAGTCTGAGGATCCTGAGGTACGAAGGGATGTGGGAGAGATTCTCAAGGCGTCGTTACGGGCTAAAGACTTGGTGCAACAGATTCTGACGTTTAGCCGCAGGGCCGAACAGGATCGGAGGCCCATCAAATTACCGCCAATTATCAAAGAAAGTCTCAAATTCTTAAGGGCCTCTCTTCCCAGCACCATTGAAATCCGTCAATTTCTGGATCCGGGGGTGGGACCGGTCCTGGCTGATCCCACGCAGATGCAGCAGGTGGTGATGAACCTCTGCACCAATGCCGCCCATGCCATGCAGGCGCAGGGTGGCATACTGGAGGTCCGGCTCAGCGAGACGGTGATAGGGAAGGAAAATAAAAAAGAGACCCCGAGACTGACGTCCGGAGTATATGCACACCTGCAAGTGCAGGACAACGGGCACGGCATCCCTCCCGATATTCTGGGGAGGATCTTTGACCCATACTTCACCACCAAAGAAATTGGAGAGGGAACCGGTCTGGGCTTAGCAGTGGTGGAGGGGATAATCCGCAGCCATCGCGGGGCGATCACGGTGGAGAGCGAGCCGGGGACCGGGACGGTCTTCCATGTCTTTATCCCCTTGGTGGAGAGGAGTGAAATTACTCTGCCAACTGCGGCTTCCACGCTGATTCCCAAAGGGCAGGGGCGAGTGCTCTTTGTGGATGATGAACCGGCCCTGGCCGATCTTGGCCAGGAGATTTTGGAAAATCTTGGATACGAGATCAAAGCCCTGACCAGCAGTACCGCCGCCCTGGAGCACTTTCGGCAGCAGCCCCAGCAGTATGACCTGGCCATCGTGGATTTGACCATGCCCCAAATGACCGGGGTGGAACTGGCCCGGGAGCTTTTGCAGATCAGGCCGGGCTTCCCCATCATTCTGGCAAGTGGGTCTGCTGATAAAATTCGCCTTGAAGAAATAATGGAGATGGGCATCCGGGAGGTGATCATAAAACCCTGGAGCGTACTCGCCCTGGCGGAAGCTATTAAGAAGGCGCTTGGTTAACCCTGAAAAAAGAAGAAATTGCCCATGTCCCACGTGCTCATTATCGATGATGACCAGACTATCTGCACCATGCTGGGCAACCTGGTGGAACACCTGGGTCATCAAGTCACCTGCTGTTTTACCATTGCCGCAGGGCTGGCCCAGGTGGCCTCAGAAACTTTCGAGGTGGTTTTCCTGGACGTCCAGTTGCCCGATGGTAATGGCCTGGAGATCTTGCCGACCCTCAAGGCTTCCCCCTCCCCGCCCGAGGTCATTATCATGACCGGCTTTGGCGATCCGGATGGGGCGGAAATTGCCGTAAAAAGCGGCGCCTGGGACTATCTGCAAAAGCCCTTATCGCCCAAACAGATTCTCCTGTCGATAAACCGGGTCTTTCAATACCGGAAAAACCGGGCCCAGGCTGATCGCCCGGCGGTATCCTTGAAGCTGGAAGGGTTTGTGGGCAGCAGCCCCCGAATCAGGTTCTGTCTGGACCTGATAGCCCAAGCGGCCAACAGTGACTTAAATGTTTTGCTTACCGGCGAGACCGGCACCGGCAAAGAGCTGGCGGCCAGGGCGATTCATGCCAACAGTCCCCGCAGCCGCAATAGTTTAGTAGTGGTGGATTGCGCCGCCCTGCCCGAAACCCTGGTGGATAGCGTTCTCTTCGGACACGAGAAGGGAGCCTTTACCGGCGCCGTGAAAGGCAGAGAAGGGCTGATTCAGCAGGCAGATGGCGGTACTTTATTTCTCGATGAAATAGGAGAACTGCCTCTATCCATGCAAAGAAATTTTTTGCGGGTCCTGGAGGAGCGGTGTTTCCGCCCTCTGGGAGCCAGGCAGGAGAGAAAAAGTGATTTTCGCTTAATAGCCGCTACTAATCGGGATCTGGACCAGATGGTGCAGAGCGGCCATTTCCGGGAAGATCTCTTTTTCCGCGTCCGGTCCATTGCCATAACCCTACCGCCTTTAAGAGAACGGGGTGAAGATCTCAAAGATTTGGTTTTTTATTATCTGGCCAGGATTTGTGAAAAGCACGGGGTCGGCGTCAAAGGCATTTCCCCGGAATTTTTGGAAGCCCTGGGAGCCTACTCCTGGCCCGGGAATGTGCGGGAATTGGTAAATACCCTGGATTCGGCCATATCCACCGCTTTCTATGAACCGACTCTATTCCCCAAGCATTTACCCTTGCACTTCCGGGTTTTTCAGGCCAGGGCCGCAGTCCGCATGATGCCCGAACCGGCTGCCCTGGAGATTGCGGCCGCCGCCGGTTCCGAATCTGCTCCCCGCGAATCGCTTCCGGAGACCGCAGGCTTGAGCACATATCGGGATTTCCGGGAATCGGCATTAGCAGCCATGGAAAAGGAATATTTACAGAAACTGATGCACCTCGCCCGGGGCAAGGTGCCTGAAGCCTGCCGCATTTCCGGCCTGAGCCGCAGCCGCCTCTACGGTTTGATGAAAAAATATCAGATTTCCCGTATGGGCTGGCCCTCCTCTTCTTAAATTTCCCAGCTTCTAAAACTTTTGTCTTATTTCCCAAGACATTAGTCCGCATTTCCCCATCCTCTTTCTGGCAACAATCTCCAGCCATATTTCGTAAGTAGTTGATTCATCCTGTAATAAAAAACATGGCATCCATGGCACAGCCCTTGTATCAGTAGGGCTGAGGGAAACGATATCGTGAGATTACTTTATTACACCTCTAGAGACGACAGCCGCCTGAAATTGATGGCACACCGGCTTGGTAAAGAAAGGCTAATGATTGTTGAGTCTTGTCCGGATATCAGCAGCCTGGAGAGATCTCTCCGGAAATCGGGGAGTGACTTGACTCTGGCGGTGCTTCTTACCGCCAGTCATGCAGAACTTCAGGAGATCCTGGGGTTGCGCCCTTTGCTAAATGACATTCCCCTGATTCTCATCTTGCCTGACAGAGATAAGGATACAGTCGCAAAAGGGCATTTTTTAGCACCTCGGTTTTTAACTGATCCCCATAATAATTTTGATGAAATATATCATGTCTTGAATAAAATGATTGATAACTATTCTTTTAAAAAGTGACACCGTTAAAGCATTAAGAAACAATATCAATAACTTTATTATAAATATAAGTAACTATAATACGCATAATTGATTATTCGTCATAATAATCATAGCTAATACAAACAATTGTCAGTGGCGACTAATAACTAATAAAGAACCACCCATGGAGGCCGCTATGAAGCAAATAAAACTGGGCACCAAGATGATGTTAGCCTTTGGTCTTGTGGCTTTGATCACCCTACTGCTGGGTCTCGTGGGTTACTACGGCGCCACTCGCAGCGTCGAGGCCATGGATGAGGTGGGCCTCAACCGACTGCCCAGCGTGGAATCTTTGCTCATCATCAAGGAGAGCGCCCAGGACATCCGAGGGGTAATGCGGACGCTGGCCATTCCTGGGGTCCCGGTGGCAGACCGCCACCGGCAGGCTGACACCCTGACCAAGGCTCGTGCGAGGTATGAGAAGGCCTGGAAGATCTACGAGCCCCTGCCCCAGACGCCGGAGGAAGCCGAACTCTGGAAACGTTTCGTGCCCGCCTGGAACGCCTGGCGGGAAGAGAACAATAAATTTATGGAGCTATCCCAGAAAATTGACCAAGGCGGGATTGCCGATCCTGAGCAGTTGGGACGCCAACTCGAACAATTCACCAAGGATCACTATACGCTCGTGCAGCGGGTTCTTCATTTGCTCTACATCAAGGATGCCGCGTTCACCGGGGGTGAGGACCACACTGCCTGCAACGCCGGCAAGTGGCTGCCGGCCTTCAAAACCGAAAACAATTTTCTGGCTAAGGAAGTCCAAGGAATTGTTGAACCTCACCATCGTTTCCATGAGGCAGTCAGAAAGATCAAGGAGCTCGCAGGCGCAGGAAATAAGGGAGAAGCCCAAGCCGTATATGAAGGCCAAATGATTCCGGCCATGCAGGAGGTTTTCAAGCACTTTGACGCCATGCTCAAGGTAGCGAATGAGCAGAATGCTTTGTTCAGGCAGGGGCAAGAGCTGGTCTTCGGCCCGATTAGAAAAAAGCAGCTGGCGGCGATGGAGTTACTGGACCAGATCGAACAGCTCAATAGTGATCTCGGGGCCGCCGAAGTTAAAAAGTCCGCTACGCAAGCGGGGTTCATGAAAGGGTTCTCCTTGACGGCCATGCTGGTTGGCGTGGTCTTAGCGCTGGGTTTCGGGATGCTCATCACCCGCTCCATCACCAAGGTCATCGGTCGTATTGCGGTGACCCTCGGAGCAGGCTCCGAACAGGTGGCCTCAGCCTCCTCCCAGGTTTCCTCCTCCAGCCAGTCCCTGGCCCAAGGCTCCTCCCAGCAAGCCGCAGCTTTGGAAGAGACCACTTCTTCGTTGCAGGAAATGGCTTCCATGACCCGGTCCAACGCCGAGAGTGCCAGGCAGGCCGATGTGCTGATGGGGGAAGCGGCCCGGGTAGTCGATATGGCCAACTCCTCCATGGTTGATCTGACCAGGTCCATGAAGGAGGTGTCTGCCGCCAGTGAAGAGACCGCCAAGATCATCAAGACCATTGATGAGATTGCCTTCCAGACCAATCTGCTGGCTCTGAATGCCGCGGTGGAAGCGGCCCGGGCCGGAGAGGCGGGAGCCGGTTTTGCGGTGGTGGCCGATGAAGTCAGAAATCTGGCCATGCGGGCCGCAGAGGCGGCCAAAAATACCGCCAATCTCATTGAGGGCACGGTGACCAAGGTCAAAGAGGGTTCGGGGGTCGTAAACAATACCGCCGCGGCTTTTACCCAGGTGGCCGGCAGCACCGCCAAGATCAAGGAACTGGTGGCGGAAATCGCCGCGGCCTCCAATGAGCAGGCCCAAGGGGTGGAGCAAATCAACAAAGCGGTGGGAGAAATGAACAACGTCACCCAGCAAGTGGCGGCCAATGCCGAAGAAAGCGCCAGCGCCTCCCAGGAACTCAATGCCCAATCCGAGCAGATGAAATGGGTGGTCTCGGAGTTGGTGGCCCTGGTGGACCGCGGCAGCGATGGCTACCATGGGGATGGCCTGGGCCAAAGCAGACGTTTGCTGCAGGCAGGGGCGGAAGGAGTGCGCCAGGTCATCACTCACCCCCGGGGCGCTACGAAACTACTGGCTCTTAATGGTGGTAAAGACCTAAGCCCGGACCAGGTAATTCCCCTGGAAGGGGAATTTAAGGACTTTTAAACAGGTCAAAACAATTGCGCCTGCGAGGAAAATCTGAAGGAGATTTCTTCCTGATTTGGCAGATTCTCCCAGCATAATCCCTCAAGCCAGGCCAGGAGAAGAAGCTCAGCGAGGTTCGGGCCAGGGGGAGCCCAAGGAAATCCCCTGCTGCGTCAGTTGACCGGTAGCCAGGACTGCCGGAGCACCCCCTTGGTTTTTAATATCGTTGTCCGTAACCGGAGCATCATCATAACTGCAGAGGAATTAAATATGAGAGATCAAATGTCGTCTACAGAAACTGATTGGTTGAAAAGGGCAAATAATCGCCGCATGGCCATTGTCGAGGTGATTGAGGGAGAAACGGACAAAGAAGCCTGGCAGCGTCATCTGGCGGCGAATCCGGAAGATCGATATGCGAATGTCTGGGTCTTCAACCGTCCATGGGCGCCATAAGCAATGATGCCGAGGGAAACAGGTTAAAAAAACCCCTCATTCGGTCAACCTTGCCTGCGCCCCAGCCGGTAAAGGTTGGATAATGATGCTGGTTTTTCCCCATTAGATCGGAGGATATACCTTTGGAGACAGAAAAATGGTTGACACTATCTGAGGTGATAAACCGGGCCAATTTAGGACCATCGGAGGCCCGGCGGATAGTCAATAAGTTTGGCAGGTTTCTGGCTGGTCGAAATTTTGGCGATATTATTAAATATCCCCCCACCGCGGCTGATGCCCTCTCCTTAATTTCCCACCTCTGTGGAAAAGGCTGGAATACCGGGGCGATAATAGAGATCTTGACCC
>JAKAGH010000146.1 GCA_021817645.1 Deltaproteobacteria bacterium | reverse complement strand
GTGTCACCGTAAGCAGGCCGTTAAGAACCGGAACTGCGCCGGCTGTGAAAGCGACCTGACTGCGGGATCAAGGCGGCTGCATAATTTCGGTTTATTCGAAAAAATTTATTGAGGTTAAAACCCATGGCAATTGTTCTCGCAACTCCTCCGGCAGATGGTTCTAAGTGCGGTCTCGGAATGCCTCCGCCTCTCGGGCTGATTTATGTCGCCACGGCCGCCCAAAAAAAACTTGGAGACAAGATCAAAATCGTTGATGCCTTCGCGGAAGGTCTTTACTCCCAGGAGGCCGCAGCTCGCGTAATGGCCCACCAACCCGCGATCTTTGGTCTGTCGGTCATGAGCAGCAATATCAACCGCGGCCTCAAACTTTTGAAAAAGGTGAAGCAGGCCCACCCCACGGTGACGACCATACTGGGCGGCCAGCATGCCACTCTGTATGACCGTCTCCTGCTCCGGGAAGTGCCTGAAGTTGATCTGGTGCTCCGGGGAGAGGGGGAAGAATCTTTTTCGGAACTTTGCCAAGCCCTGCAAAAGAACCAGGGCCTGACTGGAGTGCGTGGACTATCTTATCGAGACCGGGGAAAAATTATCCAGGGACAGCCTCAGGTTGTCCGGGATCTGGACGCTTTACCCTTTCCGGACTGTACTATTTCTGAGTACCAGGGGTATTACGCCCAATGGGGCCATTGGCAAATGTCCACCGGCGTGCCGATAACCAGCGTTCTTTCCTCCCGGGGCTGCCCGGGTCATTGCACCTTTTGCACCCGCATACCCGCCGAACTATCCAGGTGGCGGCCCCGGAGCCCCGAAAACGTGCTCCAGGAATTGCGTCACTTGTCTCGACTGGGCTACAAGATGGCGGTGTTTACGGATGAGAACCTGACTGTCAGCACCTCTCGCATGGAACAGCTGTGCCGCCTGATTATCCAGGATGACCTCCAGATGCGTTTTGCCTTCGAAGGGTTCGTAGAACATCTTCCTGATTCAACCATGGAACTCATGCGCCAGGCAGGATTCGACCTTTTCTTTCTGGGGGTGGAAACCGGCTCCGATCCCCAGCGGCGGCGCTATCGCAAACCCGGTCTGGCTCAGGCAGTGGCCCAGGGGATACGGCGGGCTAAGAAGCATCATTTCCTGGTCTACACCTGGCTCATGATCGGCGGGCCGGGAGAAACCCAGACCGACATAGAGAATACCAAGGCCTTTCTGGGAGAAGCCCGGCCCCACCTCATCAATATTGGTAATATTAGAGTTCACCCGGGCTCGCAATTATGGCATGAATTGGTGGGCTCCGCAGAACCTGCCACCCTGAAGGAGGCTGACAGCCGCGAAATCTCTGACTTTCCCGGCCAGGCCGACCAAATCACCCTGGCAAAACAGGCTCGGGAAATTTATGGGTATTATTTAAAAAGGGTTATCCTGCGCTGGGGTACCCTGCTCGACCTCCTGCGGCTCATAAGACACAACCCCCTGGCTCGGCTATTTCTCAGGCATTCCCTTAAAAAAACTTCCCTGATATTGCAACTCCTGAAAACCAGGCATGGCTGATTAACCGTTGTGGCTTTAAGAGGCAGTCGCTGATGCTCGGAGTCAAACTTTTGTCAAATTAGCAAAATGCATTTCCCTTGTTCTACTCTGTGCTCGAATTTAACATAAATTTATTGTTTTTTTCATTAGAAAAGTAATATGAGATAACTGATAACTGTTGTTATCAGATTATTATCAATATACTAATATAATCAGCTACTTTGAAAATATTGATTTTATTGATCTTGTATATTATTTCCCTAAATAAAGGAATACCTGCTGCTATTCTCTTGATTAGGTCTGTTAATCTTAACTTATAACCTTCGTAATTTACGATAAGGCCCGGTTTTATTTTAATTAGCTTGACATTGAGCGATTTTCTTGTAAAATAAATAAAGTTTAGCATGTCAGACTGAAAGCCGGGCCACGAGTCCTGGACAATGATCGGACGGGTTGCTAAGTCTTCCCGGCCGATTTTTTTTGCCTGACTGCTGTGCGCCCTGCTTTTTTGGCAGGAGTATCTTTGCAGTGTTTGTAGGAGGTTTCACCATGAAGGAAACTGGTACGGTAAAATGGTTTAATGATTCCAAGGGGTTTGGTTTTATCGGTCGGGAAAGTGGTCCTGATGTGTTTGTGCATCACAGCGCCATCCAGGGCGAAGGTTACCGCTCCCTGGCGGAAGAACAGACGGTGGAATTTGAAGTAACCCAGGGTCCCAAGGGGCCTCAGGCCCAAAACGTGGTCAAGCTTTAGGCCAAAAGTCTGAATGAGCTGAACTCCGGCGATCTTAGGATCCCCGGAGTTCCGGCGCCTTGACCCTGAGAGAGGTAGAACTTGGCCAGAAACCGATATGGCTGGAATAAGCGCGGCAAAGAGATAGCCCGGAAACAGAAGAGCGAAGAAAAAATCAAACGTCGCCAGGGCAAAACCCTGACATCGCCGGTGGAGGAAACTCCGGACGCGGTTGCAGAAGAAACTATCGGTCTGGGTGAAACCACCCTGCCGGAAATACTCCGGCAAGAGCATCCTGACAATACCAACGAGGAGAAGATATGAGTATCAAATTATACGTGGGCAATCTGTCCTACGAGATGACCGAAGCGCAGCTGAACACCCTTTTTTCCGAGGCTGGCGAAGTGACCTCGGCCAAGATCATCAACGACCGCCAAACGGGTCAACCCCGGGGCTTCGGCTTTGTGGAAATGGAAACCAAGCTGGAAGGCCAGAAGGCCATTTCCATGTTCAACGGCCGCGATATAGAAGGGCGCTCTCTGACGGTCAATGAAGCCAAGCCGCGAGAAAGAGGCGGATTTGGCGGTGGTGGTTACCGGAATTAACGGGGCTCAGGCGGCCCCAGGTGGGCAGCCTATTTTCTGGCCCCGTAATTTCCCGGTAGTCGAGAGGCGGCTTCTGGCCGCCTCTCCCGTTAAGAAACCAAACTTGATGCCATTTTCTTGTTTTGTTGGAGACCACCAGGCTGTCCTGAGCATACCCAGCCGGGTGCCTCCGCCAAACAAATATGGAAAAGAGCGAAGGTAATCCGACTGATTGAGTCTGTCGAAGTCCGTTGGGTGAGAGGCGCTCGAGGAGTTAAGCATGATGGAACATATTGTTCTGAAAGCTGCCAAGCGTGACGTGGCCGCTAAGAAGGCGAGCGTCCTGCGCCGCCAAGGAAAACTCCCGGCCGTGCTGTATGGGCACCGCAAGGAGGCGACTCCAATCCTGCTGGATGCCTATGAGGGCACGCAGACGCTGTCCTACCTGACCTCGTCCACCCTGGTGACGATTGACCTGGACGGGAAGCAGTACTTGGCGCAAGTGCGAGAGAAGCAGCGTGATTTTATCAAGAACCGCCTGATGCATATAGACTTCCAGATCGTCTCGCTCACTGAGAAGATGCGCGCCAAGGTCGGCATCGAGTTGGCCGGCACGGCTCCGGCGGTCAAGAACTTCAACGCCGAGATCCACACCGGCCTGACCGCGATGGAGGTCGAGTGCATCCCGCAGGACATGCCGGAGCGGATCGTGGTCGACATCTCCGGTCTGACCGAAATCGGCGACAGCATCCGCGTGCGCGATGTCATCCTTTCAGGCCAGGTGAAAATTCTGGCCGACCCGGAAGAGGTCATCGCCGTTGCTGCCGCCACCAGGAAAGAGGAGATCAGCGCAGAAGCTCCGGTTGCTGAGGAAGAAGCGCCCGAGGTGGCCGAACGCGGCAAGAAGGAATAGGAATCCCCAAAGCGGACATGCAATGATAATATTGATACATATGGAACAGCGGTGCGTTAAACACCGCTGTTTTTTTCCTCAATCTTTTGGCTCAAAAACCCACCAATCCTGCTCGCTGATCACCATAAGGAATCCCTGCCAACCATCCAGAAGATGCTGGGTCACCAGCGCCTAACCACCACGGAAAAATACGTGCAAACCCTGGGGGAGGGTCAACGCCAAGCCGCTGAAAAACTCGTTTTCAATCAAAAACTCCCACCAGAGGCTCCCACTGAATTAATAAAGGGTTAGGCCGCTGGGCCTAACCCCTTGATTTTCGTTGGCGGGGACGACGAGACTCGAACTCGCGACCTCCGGCGTGACAGGCCGGCGTTCTAACCAACTGAACTACGCCCCCGGGATGTCAGTTCCAAGTTCCGAGTTCAAAGTTCCAAGTCTAAGAGAGCAGCGAGAAGCTTATAAATTAATCAGAGAACCTGGAACTTTCAACTTCAAATTTATGACGCAAACTTGGAACTTGGAACCAGGAACATGGAACTAAAAAAACTGGTAGGCGGAACAGGGCTCGAACCTGTGACCCCCGGCTTGTAAGGCCGATGCTCTCCCAGCTGAGCTATCCGCCCGCCCCGGTAATAGTCGCCTATGGCGGCCTTGCTGTCAAGAGGGAAAGTGCGCTTAGACCTCACGCAAAGCCGCAAGGATATTTTTTCTCACGCCAAGACGCCCAAGCGCAAAGACGCAAGATTTAAATAAGTGTTTGCGTCTTTCTTTGCGTCTTAGCGTCTTGGCGTGAGATTCTTCTCCTAATGCGGCCGAATCTCCGAAGCCGGGGATTCCGCGGCCGGGATGAAGACCGGTTCCAGCGGGGCCGGCGGTGGCGGTTCTTTAAACAGGCTTTCCGGATCTTCCACGGCCAGGGCCATTTTCAAGACTTCGTCCATGTGGTCCACCGGCACCAATTCCACCGCTTTCAGGATGCGGGCCGGGATTTCCTTGATATCCTTGGCGTTATCCCGGGGGATAAGCACCGTCTTGATCTGGTGGCGGTGGGCGGCGATGATCTTTTCCTTCAGCCCGCCGATGGGCAGCACCCGGCCCCGGAGAGTGATTTCCCCGGTCATGGCCACGTCCCTTTTCACCGGGATCTTCAGCAGCGCGGACGCGATGCAGGTGGCGATGGTGATGCCCGCCGAAGGCCCGTCTTTGGGAATCGCGCCTTCGGGCACATGGACGTGGATATCCACTTTGCGGTAGAAATCCAGGGGCAGGCCCAGCCGTTCCGCCTTGGAGCGCACGTAACTGAGCGCGGCCTGGGCCGATTCCTGCATCACTTCCCCTAATTTGCCGGTAATCAAAAGCTTGCCCCGGCCGGGAAGGATGACTACTTCGGTCTGCAGCAGTTCGCCGCCGAACTCCGTCCAGGCCAGACCCGTAACCAGCCCCACTTCGTCGGCCTCTTCCGTACGGCCGAAGCGGAAGCGGGGCACTCCCAGATATTTTTGGACCACCTGGTTGCTCACTTTGACCTGGTGATCCTTGCCTTTGGCCGCCACTTCCCGGGCCACCTTGCGGGTGATGGACGCGATCTCCCGCTCCAGGTTCCGCACCCCGGCTTCCCGGGTATACTGCCGGATAATGCTGAGGATGGCATTCTCGGAGTAAGAGATGTTTTCCTTGCTCAGGCCGTTGGCGAGGCACTGCTTGGGAATCAGGAACTGCTGGGCGATGAGCAGCTTCTCCACTTCCGTGTAGCCCGGCAGGCGGATGATTTCCATCCGGTCCTGGAGGGGCGCGGGAATGGAGTACAGGTTGTTGGCGGTGGTAATGAACATCACCTCGGAGAGATCGTAGTCCACATCCAGGTAATGGTCGTTAAACGCAAAGTTCTGCTCCGGATCGAGCACTTCGAGCAGCGCCGCCGAGGGGTCGCCCCGGAAATCCGTGCTCATTTTATCCACTTCATCCAGGCAAAAGACCGGGTTGTTGCTCTTGGCCTTTTTCAGAGATTGGATGATCTTGCCCGGCAGCGCGCCGATATAGGTGCGGCGGTGGCCCCTGATTTCGGCCTCGTCCCGGACGCCCCCCAATGACAGGCGCACGAAGGTCCGGCCCATGGCCCGGGCCACGGATTTGGCCAGAGAGGTCTTGCCCACCCCCGGAGGACCCACCAGGCAGAGGATGGGGCCCTTCATCTTTTTCACCAGGCTCTGGACCGCCAGGTGTTCGAGGATGCGCTCCTTGGGCTTCTCCAGGCCGTAGTGGTCTTCGGTGAGGATGCGCTCCGCCTCCTCCAGGTCGTGCTTTTCCTTGGTCTTTTCGTACCAGGGTAGAGACAGGAGCCAGTCGATATAGTTCCTGACCACCGTGGCTTCCGCGGACATGGGGCTCATGAGCTTGAGCTTTTTCAGCTCATGCTTGACCTTGGTGGTGGCTTCGGCGCTCATCTTCTTCTTGCGGACGCGCCGTTCCAGTTCCTGGATTTCGCCTTTGAAATCCTCTTTTTCCCCCATCTCTTTCTGGATGGCCCGCATCTGTTCGTTGAGGTAGTACTCCCGCTGGGTCTTTTCCATCTGCTTCTTGACCCGGTTTTTGATGCGGGTTTCGATCTGGAGGATTTCGTTTTCGCGGTTAATCAGGCTCAGGACTTTTTCCAGGCGCCGCGCCGGCTCCTGGGACTCCAGCAGTCCTTGTTTTTCCTCGGTCTTGACGGCCAGATGCCCGGCCACGGTATCCGCCAGCCGGCCCGGGTCCTCCAGTCCGGCGACGGTCTGCACCACTTCCTGGGGGACCTTTTTGTTCAGTTTGGCATAGGTCTCAAAACTGACGATCGCGGCCCGCCGCATGGCTTCCGTTTCGGGGTTATGGACCCAGGTGTCGGGCAGTTCTTCGACCTCCACCTGGAAGAAATGGGGATTGGCCAGGTATTGCCGGATCTGCGCCCGGTCCTTGCCCTCAATGAGGACCTTCACTGTGCCGTCGGGCAAACGCAACAGCTGCAGAATCGCTGCCAAGGTCCCCACCCGGAAGATATCCGCCTCCCGGGGCTCATCTCTCCTGGGGTCCTTCTGGGTGCAGAGCAGGATATACTTCTCCTGGCCCATGGCATATTCCAGCGCGGAGATGGACCGTTCCCGGCCGATGAATAAAGGCACCACCATGTGGGGAAAAACCACGATGTCCCGGAGGGGCAACATGGGTACGGTTACCATATTTTTCTTTTCCCCTTCCCCCGAAGTCCGCTTGTTTAGTCGAAAGATCATTGCTGCACCACCCTCCCTGGTTCTTCCCATCCGACCTCATCCGTGGTCTCGTACTTCAAAACAGGTGCGGCATGTTTGAGAATAAAGTCTTCGTTGATCAGACACTCCTGCACATTTTTCTGGGACGGCAAGTCATACATCAAGTCCAGCATGGCCCGCTCCAGAATGGCCCGGAGCCCCCGGGCCCCGGATTTGCGCTTCATCGCCTCCCGGGCCACGGCCACCAGCGCGCCGTCGGTGAAGTCCAAGTTGACCCGGTCCATCTCCAGAAGCTTCTGGTACTGCTTCACCAGGGCATTCTTGGGCTCCTTGAGGATGCGCACCAAGGCGTCCTCGTCCAGCTCATCGAGAGTGGCGATGATCGGCAGCCGTCCCACGAACTCGGGGATCAGCCCGAATTTCAAAAGATCCGGCGGCTGCACCTGGCATAAGACCTCACCCAAGGGCTGCTGATGGCGGCTCTGGATGTCGGCCCCGAAGCCCATGGCCTTGCGGCCCACCCGGGTGCCGATGATGTCCTCCAGGCCGTTGAACGCACCCCCGCAGATGAACAGGATATTGGTGGTATCCACCTTGATGAACTCCTGCTGCGGGTGTTTGCGCCCGCCCTTGGGGGGCACCGACGCCATGGTGCCTTCGATGATCTTCAGCAGGGCTTGCTGCACGCCTTCTCCGGAAACATCCCGGGTAATGGAGGGGCTGTCCGTCTTCCGGGCGATCTTGTCCACTTCATCGATGTAGACGATGCCCCGGGACGCCTTTTCCACGTCATAGTCCGCGGCCTGGAGCAGATT
>JAKAGH010000145.1 GCA_021817645.1 Deltaproteobacteria bacterium | reverse complement strand
CACGTAAGCGCGGTCACCGCCGGACCCCCCGAGAAAGGTGGAGTAGCTCAGATTGGCGCCGCTTGGGTCGATTACCATGAAGATGACGTGCTCAGAGCCGGTCGGTAGCGCCTTGATCAGGGCGTTTTGGGTGTATGGAAAGGTCGTGGGCGACGTCAAGTTGCCGGACACCCATGGCGCCCCCTGGGCGGTACTCTCCCCGGCCACATAGACCGTTCCCCGCGCATCGATGCCCAGGCTGGTGCAGAAGCCACCCTCGCCTCCCAAGAAGGTGGAGTAAACGAGGGAGAGTGGGCCGATCAAGGTAGGATCAATCTTCACCACGTAGGGCTCGTCGTTAGTGAGACTGGGAGTGCTGTTGAAGATGGTGGGGCCGCTCGCGGTCATCGGAAAGTCCTGGTCCCCCGTGCGGCCCGTGACCACGATGCGCCCTGATGAATCCATGACCATGCCGTAGGAGTCATCCCGGGGATTGTCTTGAGTCCCACTCCCCCCCAGGTAGGTGGAGTAGAGCATATTGTACTTGGGGGAACCGGGCTGGAATTGGGTCACAAAGCCGTTGCTTCTAAAGTTCGACGCGGGTTTCTGGGCCAAGGCGTTGGTGGTGGTGGGAAAGAGAGGCGAGGAGCCGTTATAGCCGGAGTCGGTATAGCCGGCCACAGCGATGAGGCTGCCGGAGGCGTTAACCGCCACACTGTGCCCCTGGTCATCACCGCCCCCTCCCAGGAAACTGGCGTAAATTAACGAGTTGGGCCCGCTCTGGGAGGGGTCGATGATGCACAGGCAGGCGTCCATCCCGCCGCCAATCACGGCCTGCTGAGCATTGCGCCTCACCGGGAAGTCGCTGGAAGAAGTCATGCCGGCAACATAGACCAGACCTTGGGCATCTACCGCCACACAGTTGCCATTGTTTTGGTCATCGGCAAAGGGCGTTGACGAGTTCGCTGATTGTCCCTCCACCCCGCTCCCGCCCAGGTACGTCGAGTATGTCAGGTTGCCGTTCGCATCAAATACGGTCACGAAGTAATCCGTATTGCCGCGGTACTGGTTCTGGTAAGCGTTCTTGGTGGGGAAGTTATCCGAAGTGGTGAGCCCGACGACCACCACACCGCCATTCGGCATGGCGGCCACCCCGATGCCCATGCTTTGATTGTTGCCCCCGAGGTAGGTGCACCAGAGCGATTGGCCGTTGGGGCCGTATTTCGCCACGAACGCCGACTGCGTGCTGTTGGGTGCGGGGCCCTGTTGGAAGGCATTCGGAGAAACGGGAAGGTTGGAGATGTCGGTGGCGCCGGTTACGTAGACATTCCCCTGGGAGTCACAGGTGCAGTTTTGGGCGAAGGTATGCGCATGGCCGGTAGGGGGCGTCTTTGGCCCCAGATAGGTGGAGAAAACCAGATGCCGGGTCTGGGTCTGGGCTTGGGCAGAGGAATAGCTGACCCCGAGAATGGCGATGATCAGCAGATAAGCGGCAAGTCTACGCATAACTCGCCTCCTCATGCATGATTGTACTCTTAATTTTTCGGAAAAATAGAGTTTTTTGTCTGTTACGAAAAGTTCAAGGTTCAAAGTTTAAAGCTAAGTGCCCAATTCCCGGGAACTTTTCATAATTTATGGGTGTGCCGCAGACCCATGAATGACTGCTCTGAAAGTCTTGATGCGCAGGCTGGAAATCCTGCGCCACCGCTAAGAAATTTTCACAGGGGTACTTTTCCCAACTTTGAACCTTGAACTTTTCATAAACCTTAAGGACGTGCCGTGCCTGCGAATTTTCGGCGGTCATAGACCGCCCTATTTTTCTAACCCCTGATCCCTGACCCCTGACCCCCTGCCTCATTTCACCTTAATCCACAGCAGCCGGGCCACATTGGGTCCGGGATTCCGCCATTGGCCCGGGACCTCCGACTTCAGGTAGATGACGTCCCCGGTCTTCAGGTTGTAGACCGCTTTGCCCACCTTAACCTGCAATCTCCCCGACAGGACGAAGCCCATTTCCTCCCCCTTATGGAAAAAAAAGTGGCCGGGCAGGGTCTCCTTGGGGTTGATCTCCAGGAGATAGGGCTTGGCCTTGACCTCGAAATCCACCGGGGAGAGGAGCTTGGCAAAGACCGCTCCCCCGGGCATATCCGGGAGCTTGACCTCCACCGCGTCCTGGGCCGTAAACACCAGGCGCTCCTGGCCTTCCTGACGCTCTTCAAAAAAAGAGGTGAGGTCCACCGCCAGTACCTCTCCCATTTTGAAGAGGGCCGGCAGGGAGGGGTAAATAAGATTGCTCTCCACCTGGGAAATGGTGCTGGGGGTGACCCCCACCAGCTTGGCCAGCTCGGTCTGGGACAGGCCCCGGCGCAGGCGGAACTCCTTGAGGCGCAGGCCCAGGTCGATGCGGCCGGGGACCCTGGATTCATCTTCAAAAGTGACCGTCAGGTCCTTGGTCCAGTAAACATGGGGCTTATGAAACTCTTCCGGATTGCGGTTTTCCGCCTTCAAGATCATCAACGAAGTGGTGCCCCGCTTGATGGTCAGCTCAATGGCCACCTGGGCGATCTGGTTGATCTGCGCCCGGAACCGGTGGGAATGAGCATTTTTTTCCAGCACCCAGTAGGCGATAGTATTGAGATCGTAGAGCCGGGGACAGGAATGGGAATAGAAATGGAGGAACCGGTCCTCGCTCCCCCAAAGTTCCGTCATGCCGGTGATGCTCTCGAAGATAAAGCGCACGTCCCCTTCGAACCCGGAGTGCACCGCGTACAGCCGGTCCATGAACTCCTGGGGGTTCCGGGGGTCGTCCACCTTGAGGATGCGGCAGGGGAGATCCGCTTCCAGGCCCTCGTAAAACTTGAGAAAGACCGCGGAACTGTTGCCCTTGCCGTGGGTAAAGCAATCCAAAATAGTGAGGTCCGGATATTCCGCCAGATGCCCCAGCTTGTCCAGGAGATTCTTGGGGGAACGGTCAAAACTCACATAGATGATGGGTTTCTTCTGGAGTTGGCAGGCCAGCAGAAAATTGAGGGAAAAGACCGGGGCGAGACTACCGGCGTCGTCGTGCCAGACCACGTTATCGCCAATGAACAACCCCCCCAGTATTAGATCCAGACGGCTTACTCCCGAGTGCACCCGTTTTTTTTCCGTGGCCACTTTCCCCCCCGCGGTTTAAAAATGATTTTTGGAATATTTTAGGTAATTTGTCTCGGGCCGTCAAGGAATTGGGGGGTCATTGGCGCTTTGAGCCCACAGGTTAATTTAATATTAGTTCTACTAAATAATTGTCTTGCTATTTAACAAATTTGGTGCTATTTTTTAGTAAAACTAACAAGTATGTATAATTAATAAGTTGGCAAATCCGGTTTTTCTTGAATAACTCCTTGTTTTAGCTTGATAAACAAGCCAGCCTGCGGCTGGCTTGTTTTTTGCATAATAAGGTCTATTTGTCCTCAATATTTTCCACTCTCTCCTTTAAAGATCATCTTTTAGCAAAGGAGTGGAAATCATGACTATCAGCAATCCCAATCGCAGTCCCGCTACCCTTACCAAGAACCGGGTGCAGCCCGCGCCGGGTTCCGGTATCTGTGTCACCTGTCTGGACGGCTGTCCTGGTCCCTGTGAAATCGGCCGCTCCGCGGTCCGGGGCCGGGAAGTCCTCTATCCCATGCCCTTCGGTAAGGTCACCGCGGGTGGGGACAAAGATTATCCCTGCGACTTTTCCTACTTCAACATTCAGGGCACCTGTGTCGGCGCCGTGGGCATGCCCGCGGATTCGGACAAAGCCATCTTCCCGGCAGTGAACACCTCCGTTGAGATCGGCGTCAAGAACAAGGTGAAGCTGGCGTTTCCCGCTTTCACCGGGGCCCTGGGCTCCACGGAAATCGCCCGGCTCCACTGGGAATCCATGGCCATCGGCGCGGCCATCAGCGGCATCATCATCGTCTGCGGCGAAAACGTCTGCGGCATGGACCCCCAGTCCGAGATCAAAAAGGGGCGGGTGGTCCGCTCCCCGGAGATGGAACGCCGGGTCAAGATCTTCAAGAAATGGCAGCAGGGCCACGGGGATATCATTGTCCAGGCCAATGTGGAGGACGGCCGCCTGGGGGTGCCCGAATACGTCATCGAGAAACTGGGCGTGGAGTTCTTCGAGCTGAAATGGGGCCAGGGCGCCAAAAATATCGGCGGCGAAGTCAAGCTCCCCAACCTGGAGCGGGCCAAACAGCTCCGGGACCGGGGCTACATCGTGCTGCCTGACCCCCTGGACACCATGACCCAGGAACAGTACAAGGTCCGGGGCATCCGGGAGTTCGAGCGCCATTCTCGTGTAGGGATGGTGGATGAAGACGCGTTCTACAAAACCATCGAAAACCTGCGCCGCGTGGGGGCCAAGCGGGTATCTCTGAAAACCGGGGCCTACCGGCCCGTAGACCTGGCCCGGGCGGTGAAGTTTGCGTCCCAGGCCAAGATCGACCTCCTCACTGTGGACGGCGCGGGCGGCGGCACCGGCATGAGCCCCTGGCGCATGATGAGTGAATGGGGCATTCCCACCGTGTATCTGGAATGCCTGCTCTATGAATACCTGTCACACCTGAAGAGCAAAGGCGAATTCGTCCCCACCTGCGCCATCGCCGGTGGCCTGTCCCTGGAAGACCACGTCTTCAAGGCCCTGGCCCTGGGCGCGCCTTTCGTCAAACTGGTCTGTATGGGCCGCTCCATTATGACCGCGGCCATGGTGGGCAACGTCGAAGGCAAAAAGCTGGCGGAAAAGTGCGAGCGGGAAGAAAGGGACCTCAAAGAAGCATATCTCGAGCACTTTGCCGAGGCCGCGTCCCTGCGGCGCAAATACCCCCTGAGCAAATACGCCCGCATTCCCGCGGGGGCCATCGGCATGTACAGCTACCTCAGCCGCATGACCCAGGGCCTGCAGCAGTTCATGGCCGGGACCCGCAAATTCGGTCTGGAGCACATCAGCCGTGACGACCTGGTGGCCTTGACTCCGGAAGCGGCTCAGATCTCCGGCATCCCTTATGTCATGGACGCCGACGCCGCAGAAGTGGAAAAGATTTTGGGCTATCGGCGCTCAAACTCCTTGGCGAATCTGGGTCCTTACGCCAACCATAAAGATCTGGCGGCAAGCGGCAAATAAAGAAAGATTCACCACAGAGACACAAAGACACGGAGATACACAGAGAAAAGACTTAAGCCCTGGCGGCCTGTCGCCAGGGCTTAAATTATCCTCTCTGTGCCCTCTGTGCCTCTGTGGTTAAATCTTTATCCTTTCCCGGTACGCCGGAAAATAGAACCATCTCTTGATAATCCGCTGGGAAAGTGCTTATATACTTTCGCATGCGACTCCTGTTGATCCAGCCATCCCGTTTCCGTAACGGCCGCCTGGACCGGCGCAAGCGGCGCTGGCTCTTGGGCATGACGCTCCCCTATCTGGCCGCGCTCGCTCCCCGTGATATCCAGGTGCAGATCAAGGACGACTTGCTGGAGGAAATCACCTTCCGGGAAGAGGCTGACCTGGTGGCCCTGACCTTCATGTCCCACCAGGCTCCCCGGGCCTATCAGCTAGCCGCGGGGTTCCGCCAGAGGGGCATTCCCGTGGTCATGGGGGGCTTCCACGCCACCCTGGCCCCGGAGGAGTGTCAACAGCACGCCGACGCGATAGTCCTGGGGGAGGCCGAAGAGGCCTGGCCCCGGCTGCTCCGGGACTTTCAGGCCGGCAAATTGCAGCCCCGCTATCAAAGCCCGAAATTGTCCGACCTCAAAAATCTGCCGGTGCCCCGTTACGACCTGCTGGACCTAAAAAAATACAAACTTTTGAACATCCCTTCGCAGACCACCCGGGGCTGTCCTTACAACTGTAATTATTGCGAGGTCACCCAGGTTTACGGCGGCAAGTTCCGGCACCGCCCGGTGGATGAAGTCATCCACGAAATCATGGAGATACGGCGCGTCACCCAAAGTGACTTCATCTACTTCGTGGACGACAATTTCGTGGCCAACCGCCGCCATGCCCTGGCCATTATGGAAAAGCTCATACCCTTGAAGCTGGTCTACGGCTGCCTGGCCACGGCCAACGTGGGGGACGACCCGGAGGTGCTGGACCTTATGGCCCGGAGCGGCTGCATGCACGTCAACATCGGCATGGAGAGCATCAGCCCCGAGAGCCTGAAGGCCATCAACAAGAAGCAAAACAAGGTCAAGGACTATGAGCGGCAGTTCCGCGCCCTGCGGGACCGGGGCATCGGCTTTTCCGTGAACGTTATGTTCGGCCTGGACGGCGACCGCCCGGATATCTTCGGGACCACCGTGGATTTTCTCATCCGCGTCAAGGCCCCAGTTTCTTTCATGTTTATTCTGGCCCCCCGGCCCGGGACCAAAGTCAGGGATCAGCTCCTTGAGCAAAACCGCATCTTCGACCACGACTGGACCAACTACTGCGGCTTCAAAGTGGTTTACCAACCCAAACACATGACGGTCCGGGAACTGGAGGAAGGCTACTGGCGGGCCAATCGGCAGTTTTATTCTCCCCTGGCCATCCTCAAGCGCCAGACCCCCCACCTCTTTTCCTGGCATATGCTGCCCTTTAACCTGTGGTTTGCCTGGTGCGTCCGGCGCCGCTTCCAGCCCCTGGATTACTATTTTTGAGGCTGAGGGCTGGCGGTCAGCAATTTGACAACCTCCTCCGGGAATAAATATACATAATTGTTAATAATAAGGCTATTATTAACAACTATGTAAGATATTTCCCAGGGCTTCCTGCTAATTCCCCTGATTTTATTGCTTTTCCCTTGTGGCATGATTATTGTTAGTGATTAATGGAATTCACTTCATTTAAAGAGAGGGAAAGCCGTGAACTGCCAGACCATCGAAGATGTTATGAAAGCCGTAAAAGACCAAAATGTCAGCTTTATCCAACTCTGGTTTACCGACGTCCTGGGCATGCTGAAGAGCTTCTCCATCCGTCCTTCGGAATTGGACGAGGGCATGGTTGAGGGCATGGGGTTTGACGGCTCGTCCATCGAGGGTTTTTCTCGTATCGAAGAAAGCGACATGATCGCCAAGCCCGACCCCACCACCTTCCAGCTCCTGCCCTGGCGGCCGGAAGAGCAGCCCGTAGCCCGCATGTTCTGCGACATCCTTCAGCCGGACGGCTCGCCCTATCCCGGCGACCCCCGCTATGCCCTGAAGAGAGTGCTCGCCCGAGCCGCGGAAAAAGGCTACATCGCTTACATGGGACCGGAGTTGGAGTTTTTCTACTTCGCCAACAATGAAACCCCCGAGGTCTTGGACAAGGGCGGCTATTTTGACGCCCCGCCCCTGGATGTGGCCAACGATCTGCGCCGGGAGACCATCTTCTCCCTGGAAAACCTGGGCGTTCGCATCGAATACAGCCACCACGAAGTGGCCGATTCCCAGCATGAAATCGACATGCGCTACGACGAATGTCTGAAGATGGCCGACAAGACCATGACCCTGCGGGCCACGGTCAAGGCCATTGCCATGATGAACGGCATCTACGCTACCTTCATGCCCAAGCCCATCTTCGGCATCAACGGCAGCGGCATGCACACCCACCAGTCCCTGTTCAAAGGCAAGAGAAACGCCTTCTACGACGCCAAAGACGAGTACCATCTCTCCCCCGAAGGCAAATGCTACATCGCCGGCTTGCTCAAGCATGCCCGGGAAATCACCGCCATCTGCAGCCAATGGGTCAATTCCTACAAACGCCTGGTGCCTGGTTACGAGGCCCCGGTGTACGTCTCCTGGGCCCGGCGCAACCGCTCCGCCCTGGTGAGAGTGCCCATGTACAAACCCGGCAAAGAAGCCGCGACTCGCTGCGAATACCGCGCTCCCGATCCGGCC
>JAKAGH010000144.1 GCA_021817645.1 Deltaproteobacteria bacterium | reverse complement strand
CTTGGGCAGGCGGAATTCCGGAATGCCGTAGAGCAGCACGCCGCCGGGCCCGTGCAGGGCCTCAAAAATGGTGACGTCATGGCCTTTCTGGAGCAGGTCCCCGGCCACGGTCAGGCCCGAGGGCCCTGCGCCCACCACCGCCACCTTCTTGCCGGTGGGGTCGGGCTTGGGAGGCAGGATCTGCTTGCCATGCTCCCGTTGGTAGTCGGCCGCGAAGCGTTCCAGGTTGCCGATGGCCACCGGCGCATCCTTCTTGCCGACGATGCACATGCCTTCGCACTGCACTTCCTGGGGGCAGACCCGGCCGCATACCGCGGGCAGGGAATTTTTCTCCCAGATCTTGCGGATGGCCCCTTCAAAATCGCCTTCCTTGATGCACCTGATAAATGCCGGGATTTCGATTTCTACCGGACAGCCCTGGCGGCAGCGGGGGTCTTTGCACTGAATGCAGCGCTCCGCTTCATGCATGGCCAGCTCCACGGTGTAGCCGTAGGGCACTTCCTGAAAATTACGGCGCCGCTCGTTGGCGGGCTGCTCCGGCATCTTTTGCCTGGGAATTTTTTCTTTTTTGGGGGCTTTGACTTCTTCCGTCATTATCCTTCTCCTCCTGGCTGGTGTGCCTTCACGAGTAAATTCTTAGCTGCAACAGGAGCATTTCCCGCCGCCGTGGCATTCCTTGAACTGGTCGTAAGAAACCTTTTCTTCCACCATATAAGAACGCAGGCGCAGATTCAGCTCATCCCAATCGACTTCATGGCCGTTAAACTCGGGGCCATCCACGCAGGCGAACTGCATCCGGTCCGACACCTTCACCCGGCAGCAGCCGCACATGCCGGTGCCGTCCACCATGATGGGATTGAGGCTCACCAGCGTTTTGACCCCGAATTCCTGGGTCACTTTGCAGCAAAACTTCATCATGGGCACCGGGCCGATGCACACGGCCAGTTTGATGTCTTTATCTTTTTGCAGGGTTTCCCTGAGCTTGTCGGTGACGAAGCCTTTGTGACCGTAAGTGCCGTCGTCGGTGCAGATCATCAGCTCATCGGACGCGGCCTTCATCCGGTCTTCCATGATGAGCAGGTCCTTGCTGCGGGAGCCGATCACCGAATAGACGTAATTGCCCACCTGCTTCAGGCCCCGGGTGATGGGGTGCAGCACCGCAACCCCGGTGCCGCCGCCGACGCAGATGACCTTGCCCACTTTCTCCAGATGGGTGGGTTGGCCCAGGGGGCCGATGACGTCCAGGTAGCCCTGGCCTACTTGCAGGGTTTTAAACAGGGCCGTGCTCTTGCCCACCACCATGTAAATGATGTTGATCAGGCCCTTGGCCGGATCGGTATCCGCCATGGTCAGGGGAATGCGCTCCCCCGTCTCATTGGCCCGCAGGATGACGAACTGCCCCGGTTTGGCCTTGGCGGCGATCTTGGGGGCTTTAATCCAGTTGCTGATGATCGTCCCCTGGGCCAATTCCTGGCGTTCCACTATTTCAAACATACGCGCCTCTCCTCAATTCGTATAATTATTTGATTTCTCAGAACATCTCTTGACAGCTGATCTGGCGCCAGCCTTTCTCTCCTCTATAACCGTCAATAATTATCACGGCTCCGGGGCAAGAATCAAGTGATAAATATCACAAAACCAGTTTTCGGTCCCCAGGCATCTTTTCTCATAAAAAAAACCGGCTTCCCCGGACGAGGCCCGGGGAAACCGGCTTATGCTTTCATCTGGTGCGCAGGGCGCACCCTATATTCTACTTAGAACAGGCCGGTCACTTTGCCGGTCTTCACATCTACGTCGACACGGCGGTAGGCCGGGTCGGAACCGGTGCCGGGCATCAGCGAAATGGCGCCGCAGACCGGGCAGATAAACTTGGCGCCGCCGTAAATGAGGAAGTCACGGACGGGCAGCCGCCAACCCTTCGGGGTACCTTTCTTAGTGGGATCGGCGGTCAGGGACAGGTGCGTCTTCACCATCATGGTGGCGTATTCGTTGAACTTGGGATCGGCCTCAAAGCGTTTGGCCTTGGCCACGGCTTCGGGGGCGAAGTCAACGCCGTCGGCGCCGTATACTTCCTTGGCGATCATCTCAACGCGCTTGCGCAGCGGCAGCTCGTTGGGGTAGAGGAACTTGAATTTCGGAGTTTCTTTACAGGCGTCGATGACCGCGTCGGCAAACTCAAGGGCGCCTTCGCCGCCGAACTGCCAGTGCTTGGACACCGCAACCCGGGCGCCTTCGGCCTCGCACACCCGCCGGACCAGGTCATGCTCTTCCTTGGAATCGAAATGGAAGGCGTTGATGCAGACCACCGGGTTGATGCCGGCCTTCTTGATGGTACGGATATGATGCACCGCGTTCTCCACGCCATCTTCCAGCCACTTGAAGTTCTCTTTGGTGGCTTCGAAGTATTGCTTGGGGACCGGCTTGCCCGGAGGGCACGGCAGGGCGCCGGCGTTGACCCCGTGGTGCTTCAAGCCCCGGATCGTGGTGGTAAGCACCGACACGTGGGGAGTGAGGCCGCTGAAGCGGCATTTGACGTTCCAGAACTTCTCAAAGCCGATATCGGCGCCGAAGCCGGACTCGGTGACGTGATAATCAAAGAGCTTAAGGCCGATCTGGTCGGCGACGATGGAGCTTTGTCCCACGGCGATGTTGGCGAAGGGGCCGGCGTGCACGAAGCAGGGCTGCTTCTCCACGGTCTGCATCAGGGTGGGGTTGATGGAAGGCAGCATCCAGGCCATCATGGCGTTGCCCACTTCCAGGTCGCCGGTGGTCACGGGGTTGCCTTGCTTGTCGTAAGCCACGACGATTTCGTTGAGCCGTTTTTTGAAATCCGCCAAGCCGTTGAAGATGGCGAGGATGGCCATGACTTCCGAGGACACGGCGATGCCGGTCTTGGAATCCATCAAGAAGCCGTCCATCTTGCCACCCCGGCCGATGGTGATGTGGCGCAGAGCCTGGGCGCAGAAGTCCAGGATCCAGCCCATTTCAAAATTCTTCGGATCCATGTTCAGACGTTTCAGTTTCCGTTTGGCCAACTGCTCGTCATTGTAATTGAATTCGTGCTGCATCCGGGCGGTGGCGGCCACCATGGCCAGGTTGTGGGCGTTCATGATGTTGTTGATGTCGCCGGTGAGGCCCAGGGAGAACTCGGTCATGGGGATCAGCAGCGAGATGCCGCCGCCGGCCGCGGTGCCCTTGATGTTCATGGTGGGACCGCCGGAAGGCTGGCGGATGCAGCCGCCCACGTTCATGTTCCGTTTGCCCAGGCCCTCGATCAGGCCCATGGAGGTGGTGGATTTGCCTTCCCCCAGGGGAGTGGGGGTGATGGCGGTGACTTCGATGTACTTGCCGTCGGGTTTGCTTTTCAAGCGCTCCAGGCACTTCATGTAGTCGACACGGCCGATTTTCTGGCCGTGAGGGATGCGCTCATCTTTGGGGATTTCGAGCTTGTCGCACATCGCGTCAAAAGGAATCATCTCCGCTTCGGCGATTTCAGCAATCTGCCAGTCTGCCTGTTTAACCGGATCGTACTTCGCCATAAACCAAGGCCTCCTTAACTTTTTGTAATTACAAGCTAATTCCCGGCATGCCGCGCCGACCGGGTTTGTCGCAAAGTTAACCCTTGCGAGGCTTTCCTCTAAAAGGGCCTCCGCCAGGGCTCATACTTTTTTTCACATAGTCCCCCTTTTAAACGAGCGCACCAGTGTTTGTCAACAAATATTTTTGCCTAACAGCGCCAGCAGACAAATTTTTCTTCAGGATTTTTATTTGACATCAATTTCTTTTAGAAGTAAATTGTGAATAGAAGTACAATATCTTTCCGGGAAGGACTGGTTTTTCTTGACCTTTCCGGGGATAAATGATCATATCCCCAGCCTTCCCACCTGTGAGCTTTGCGTGCCGGCAGCGGGAATTTCCTGCGGCACCGAAGCGCAAAAACTGCGGCGGGCCCTGAGCAATCTGTCATCTGCTCTGGATTTTTGGGAGAGGAGGAGCCTTAATGGTCATCGGGGAAGCAAAACCCGTAGCGGAAATCCTGGAGAAGATCAAGGATTTCAAAAAAGTGGTGGTGGCCGGCTGCAAAGGCTGCGTCACCGTCTGCAATGCCGGGGGTGAAAAGGAAGTGGCCATCCTGGCCTCGGAACTGCGTATCGCCCGCAAAGCCGCCGGCAACGAGCTGGAGACCTTGGAGTATACCTGCGAGCGGCAGTGCGACCCGGAATATATTGAGCCCCTGGACGACCTGGTGAAGGACGCCGAGGCTATTGTCTCCATTGCCTGCAGCGTCGGCCCCCAATACTGCACTGCCCGTTATCCTTTCGTGCCGGTCTTTCCGGGGTTGAACACCATGTCCATCGGCGGCGCCGCGGAACACGGGGTCTGGAAGGAATACTGCCAGGCCTGCGGCAACTGCATCATCGGCGATTTCGGCGGCCTCTGCCCCATTACCCGCTGCGCCAAACAATTGCTGAACGGGCCCTGCGGCGGCTCGTCCCAGGGGATTTGTGAAGTGGGCAAAGGCTCCATCCCCTGCATCTGGCAGCTCATCTACGACCGCCTGAAAAATCTGAACCAGCTCCATAACATGCAAGAAATCAAACTTTATAAAAACTGGTCCACCAGCAGAGACGGCGGGCTACGCACAACTATACGGGAGGAGTTGAAACAATGACCGCCGAATATTCCGCGGGAAGCAGACTGGAAAAAATCTTTAAGAGCGGCCAAAAGGCGGTTACCGGAGAATGCGGCCCGCCCCGGGGCTGCGATGTGGAACACTTCAAACACAAGGCCGAGTTTTTGCGGGGCAACGTCGACGCGGTCAACCTCACCGACAACCAGACCGCGGTGGTGCGCTTCTGCTCCATGGCCGCCGGCAGGATCCTTCTGGATATGGGCATCGAGCCGGTGATGCAGATGGTCACCCGGGACATGAACCGTATCGCCCTGCAGAGCAATATCCTGGGCGCCTCCGCCTTGGGGATCAAGAACCTGCTCTGCCTTACCGGCGACCACCAGTCCTTCGGCGACCATCCCCAGGCCAAAAACGTCCACGACATGGACTCGGTCATGCTCCTGCACACGGTGAAGACCATGCGGGACGAAGGCAAGATGGTGAGCGGCACCGAATTGCAGGGCCGGCCGAAAATGTTCATCGGCGCCGCGGCCAACCCCTTTGCCGATCCCCAGGAGTTCCGGGTCATCCGCATGGGCAAAAAGATCGCCGCGGGGGCCCAGTTCATCCAGACCCAGTGCATCTACAATATGGAGCGCTTCCGCAAGTTCATGGAAATGGCCAATGACATGGGCCTCACCGAGAAGTGCTACATCATGGCCGGCATCACTCCGCTCAAATCCGTGGGTATGGCCAACTACATGAAGAAGTTCGTTCCCGGTCTCGATGTGCCCGACTCCTACATCGCCCGCCTCAAGGGTGTGCCCAAGGACAAGGTGGCCGCGGAGGGCATCAAGATCGCGGTGGAGCAGATCCAGGAGTGCCTGGCCATGAAAGGCATTTCCGGCATCCACCTGATGGCCATCGAATGGGAAGACCACGTCCCGGAGATCGTCCAGGCCGCGGGCCTGCTGCCCCGCCCTGTGGTGGATTAACCTCCGCAAGGCGGATGGTGCGTTCTACGCACCATCTGGGAAATTTTCTAAAAAAAACACCAAGCCCGGTCCCCCGCGGACCGGGCTTTTTTTATGGGATTAGTTGTAGTATGGTGGGACAGGCTAAATTTCGTCCTCCACCTGATTCATAAAACGTAGGGGCGGGCGTCTCGCCCGCCCTGGGGAAAGAAAGAAAAGCGAGGCGGGCGGGGACGCCCGCCCCTACGTTTTAACTGATAATTCTTAATTTGTGCAGATTATTGAAGAGGAGATTTTGAGATGGATCACCAAGATGCCTCTAAAAGTAACTTCTCCATCCAACCCGATACCTTGGCCCTGAAAGAAAAAGCCCGCCAGGAAGGTCTGGAAACCATCTGGGACCGGTTTGCCGCGCAGCAGCCCCAGTGCGGTTTTTGTGAATTAGGGCTCTCCTGCCGCATCTGCGTCATGGGTCCCTGCCGCATCGATCCTTTTGGCGATGGCCCCCAGCGGGGCGTCTGCGGCGCGGACGCTGATATCATGGTGGCCCGCAACCTCGCCCGCATGGTGGCCGCAGGCGCGGCCTCCCATTCCGACCACGGCCGGGACCTGGTGGAGACGCTGCTCGCCGTGGCTGAAGGTAAGGCCCCGGGCTATAAGCTCAACGATCTGGAGAAGCTCTCTGGGCTGGCCGCCGAATTCGGCATGGCCCCGGACTTGCCGCCAGAAGCTCAAGCCAAGGAACTGGCCCTGGCCCTGATGGAGGAATACGGCATCAAAAAGGGCTTTCTCCAATTCACCAGGCGCCTGCCCGCGGCCCGGCTGGAGAAGTGGGCCAAGCTGGGGATCGCTCCCCGGGGCATAGACTGGGAAATCTCGGAAATGCTGCACCGCACCCACATGGGCGTGGACAACGACGCGGTGAATCTCCTTCTCCAGGCCTTAAGGTCGGCCTTGGCCGACGGTTGGGGCGGCTCCATGATCGCCACCGAGGTCTCCGACGTCCTCTTCGGCACGCCCAAACCCGTGGCCTCCCAGGTCAATATCGGGGTGCTGAAAAAAGATCAGGTGAACATCATCCTGCATGGACATTCCCCCCTGGTGTCGGAGATGGTGGCCCAGGCCGCGGCGGACCCGGCGCTGCTCCAACGGGCCCAGGATTTGGGGGCCCAGGGCATCAACCTGGCGGGGCTGTGCTGCACGGGCAACGAAGTCTTGATGCGTCAGGGCATCCCCATGGCCGGCAACCACCTGCTGCAGGAGCTGGCCATCGTTACCGGCGCGGTGGAAGCTATGGTGGTGGACTACCAGTGCATCATGCCTTCCGTGCCGGAGATGGCCTCCTGCTACCACACCCTCTTTTTCACCACCTATGACAAGGCCAAATTCCCCAAAGCGAAGCATCTGTCCTTCTCTCCGGAGAATGGCGCGGCCATGGGCCGGGAGTTGGTCTCCCAGGCCGTGGAGAATTTTGCCCGGCGGGACTCGGCGCGGGTCTCCATCCCGGCTGCGCCCCAGGCGCAGGTCTCCGGTTTTTCCGTTGAGGCCATCCTGGCCGCGCTGGGGGGGACGCCAGGGCCTCTGCTGGACGCAGTCAAGGCCGGGCAGATCCGGGGCGCGGTGGGGGTGGTGGGCTGCAATAATCCCAAGATCACCCAGGATTACGGCCACGTCAATTTAACCAAAGCCCTCATCGCTGCGGATATCCTGGTCCTGGACACCGGCTGCGCCGCGGTGGCCCACGCCAAGGCGGGCTTCAAGGTGCCCGAGGCCGCGGACCTGGCCGGGCCGGGCCTGAAAGCCGTATGCCGGGCCTTGGGGATTCCCCCGGTGCTGCATATGGGCTCCTGCGTGGACAACACGCGCATCATCAACCTCTGCGCCGCGTTGGCCGGAGCCCTGGGGGTGGATCTGGACCATCTGCCGGTGGCCGCTGCCGCGCCGGAGTGGTACTCGGAGAAGGCCGCGACCATCGCCTGCTATGCGGTGGCCAGCGGCGTCTTCACGGTTCTGGGGGTGGCGCCCCCGGTTCTGGGGAGTGCGGCGGTGACGGATTTGCTGCTGAACGGCCTGGAGGCCCACCTGGGAGCCAAATTCGCGGTGGAGCCGGACCCGCTCAAGGCCGCGGCCCTGATCATCAACCATGTGGAAGGCAAACGCCGGGCTTTGGGGTTGGATGCCCGTTGAGGCGGGAAAATTCACGTGACCAACGAAAAACTAGGTCCCAAAGATTTTATCACCGGCTGCCTGGTCCTGATGGCAGCCATAATTGCCGTTCCCTTACTGGTACTTATCTTTAAGTTAAGTATTTACCTGG
>JAKAGH010000143.1 GCA_021817645.1 Deltaproteobacteria bacterium | reverse complement strand
TCCCATCGTTTCAATCCGCCCCGCATCAAGGAACTTTGAACTTTGAACCAGGAACTTTGAACTCTTTATTATGGATTATCCCCCCGGCTTACCTGCGCTCCTGCGCTCCCGGAAGAGGCCCGGCCCGCCCCGGCGGGTTTTTGTCCTCCGGCAGCAATTCTTTCTGGAGGAAGAGTGTATCCGGGCCTGCCGCCAACTGGGCCTGGAAGTGCGGGAATGGCCTTTGGGGGACGAATGGGACGCGGCCGGCTTTTCTGCATTTTTATCGGGCCTGCTGGAGTTCCAGCCCGATTTTATCTTCTGCATCAATCATATCGGCTTTGACAAGACAGGCCGGCTCACGGAGTTGCTGCGGGCCAGTGAGATCCCCACTGCGGTCTGGTATGTGGACAACCCCGACTTTATCATCCGGGTCTACCCGCAGAACGTCTCGCCCTGGGTGTATCTCTTTGTCTGGGACCGCCATTACCTGGATGATCTCAGGGCCATGGGGTTTCCCCATCTGGCTTATCTGCCCCTGGCCACGGACCCCCGCCTTTTCCGGCCCTACCGTACTCCGCCCCTGTGGAAATTCGGAGAGATTGCCACCGCGTTTGTGGGCTCCACCTGGACCCAGCGGGTGCAGCAGCAACTGGCCCGGTTTCAAAACGACCCCCTGAAACTGGCCGCGATTGAAGAAGCGGCCCGGCGCTTCATCTCCAGCCCCGCTTATAAGGCCCGGGGAGAGTTGGCCGCGGTCTATCCCGAATTTACCGGGCTGCCCTTACCCGAACAGATCGATCTGGAGGCCGCGGCCTTGTGGCGCGCCTCTCAGATGCACCGCGTCGAAAGCATCGCCCCCTTGACCGGATCGGGGCTCCAGGTTTACGGCGATGCGGCCTGGCAGGAATTTCTCCCCGACCCCAGGGCCTATGGGGGCCGCATCGGCTATAACCGGGAACTCCCGGCTTTTTATCAGTGCGTGGGGGTGAATCTGAACCTCACCAGCCTGCAGATGAAAGACGGGGTGAACCAGCGCGTCTTTGACGTCCCGGCCGCGGGCGCTTTTTTGCTCACCGATTTCAAGGAATCCCTGTTGGATCTCTTCCACCCGGACGAGGTGGCCACCTACCGCCACCTGGAAGAGGCCCGGGAAAAGCTGCGCTATTTCGCGGCCCATGAGCAGGCGCGCCAGGCCCTGGCCGCCCGGGCCCGGGAGCGGGTCCTGGCCCAGCACACTTTTTTGCATCGGGTCAGGACCATCATAGATAGCCTGAGCGCGGTATTTTTGTAGTCAGCGCGAGGATGAGAAAATCGCCCCTACCCTCCCCTATCAATCACTCTTTCCCCAAGTTTTTTTATTTTTAGCCGATAAAACTCTAGAGAAGTAGTATTATTCCTGGGGGTTTTTTCTTTGCCTCGATACCAAGCCTGCGGAAACGACCATGAGAGATGAGGACAAGACCAGGGCCCAGCTCTTAGAAGAGCTGGCGGCCCTCCGCCGGGAGCTGGACGATCTTCAGGCCTATGCCGACCCCGAATGGCGGCGGCAGGAGAAATGGCGGCAAAATTTCCGGCAACTCCAGGAAATGCTGGAAGGAGTGGTGGCGGTCCTGGGTTGCCGGGTCCCCGACCTGATTGAGCACCAGCGCCGCGTCACCCATCTGGCCTGCGCCATCGCCGAGGAAATGGGCCTGTCCACCGCCCAGATCGAAAGTTTGGCCATCGCCGGCATGGTGCATGACATCGGCAAGGTTTTTATTCCCCTGAAAATTCTCAACAAATCCGGGGCGTTGGACCCTGCGGAAATGGCCCTCATCCAGGCCCATCCCCGGGCGGCCCATTATATTCTGAAAGATCTGGATTTCGACCGCCCCGTGGCCGAAATTATCGTGCAGCATCACGAAAGGCTGGACGGCTCCGGGTATCCCGGGGGACTCGCCGGGGAGGACATCCTGCTGGAGGCCAGAATTCTGGCGGTGCCGGATGTGGTGGAAGCCATGGCCTATGCCCGCCCCCACCGGGTCAATCTCGGCATTAACACGGCCCTGGAGGAAATCTCCCGGAACCGGGGCACCCTCTATGACCCGGAAGTGGTGGACGCCTGCCTGCGCCTCTTTGACCGGGGCTTCGATTTTCTATAAAAAATATTAACCGCCAAGACACAAAGAGCACAAAGGGTCACAAGGATAAATTAACATGCAAAAGTCAAGGCGTGATTTTTTCAAGGCTATGGCAACGATCGGTGCGGTCCTTTTCGCGACGGCGGTCTCTCTATCGGCGTGTTGGGTGCTTGCCGGGGATTGTAAACCCTCTTCGGACCAGAAGGGTCTTCCCCTCAATTATCAGCAGATATTGAAACATTTGAGGACGGCCAATGAGGTCGCCAAGGAAACGGCGAAATTTGGCCACCACCCCTTTGGCGCAGTGCTTGTGGCGCCGGATGGCGAGAGGGTGCTGATGAAACAGGGAAACCTGAGTTCGATCGCGCATGCCGAAACAGAGCTCTCACGGCGGGCGTTTGCGCAGTACAACCCCGATTACTTGTGGGGATGCACCCTGGTGACGACGTTCGAACCGTGCGTCATGTGCGCCGGAAACATCTATTGGGCCAACATCGGAAACCTGGTCTATGGCGTTGAGGAAACGACATTGAAAAAACTGACCGGCGCCAACAAGAACAACCCCACGATGAGCCTGCCATGTCGCACGGTCTTCAAGACGGGGCAGAAGCCCATCCTGGTGGCGGGCCCCTTTCCGGAACTGGAAGGCGAACTGGTCGCCCCCCATAGGTCCTTCTGGAAATGAAGCAGTCCCGTCGCGAATTCCTCAGATACCACGGCTTTTAAACTCAAAAACGACAGGTTTAGAACAGATCAGTTAGATACCATGCGGCTTTTTAAAAATTATTCATGCTAAGATGTAGGATATCTGGGCCTCCCTGCCCTGGTTATTGATCTCTGGTCAATAGACTGTTTGAAGGATGCTGGGAAGGAATCCCTCTGAACAGCTTCAAGGATAATGGGAGATTGAGAAGAGATAAAAGTAAATTTTATTGTTGGCGCCTCCAGCGCCAACAATAAATTCCTTTCTCTGTGAATCTCTGTGTCCTCTGTGCCTCTGTGGTAAGTCTTTTTCTTTTTTATTTCACCCAGCCCGCATAAAGCGCCAACCCCAACCAGGCCCAGTTGTTGGCATAATAATTATCCCGGTTGACAAAAAACGCGTCCTCCCCTTCCTGCCGGTAGAAGCTTAAAATCTTCTCCGCCATTTCCCGGGCAAAGGCGCGATCGCCCGCGGCCAGGGCCGCGGCCAGCACCCCGGCATAGAGCACCGGGCTCTCATAGCTCGCCAAAGGCTCGCCCCCGTAGCTGTAGAGAGCCATGAGCCGCCCCCGGCCCTGCCATTCTTTTTTGAAAAAAGGGAGAAACTGCTCCGTCAAAATCCGGGTAGCCCGTTTTTCCTGAAACCACAGGCTGTCCAGGGCCAGCCGCCAGGGGAGGCGCACCGCCTCCCAGCCGAAATGGGTGTCCCGTCCGGGTGCGGGAGTAAGCTCTCCCTGACCGTTTATCTGGCACCAATCCGGAAAAAGCCCCACCCCCTTTTGTGGCCCCAGCTTTTGAGTCAGCCGCGCCAGCAGCGCATAGGTGGACTCCCGGAGCCGGAGCCAACCGGGGTGGGGATGAGTTTCCGCAAAAACCCGGTATGCGGCCGGGGAAAAATAGGAGGGATTGAGGAGGTACGGGGGACGATCTTCATGCCAGTTGCCGGGAGTCAGAAGAAGTTCGCCGCCGGGCAGGCTCACCGTCTCCAAAGACAAGATGCCCTCCAGAACCCGGCTCGCTTCTGCGGCATAATCCGGCAGGTCCGGTCCCGGCCGCCAGCCCTGCCGCGCAGCCAGTGCCAGGGCCAGGGCATAATCCAGGTCTCCGTCGGTGGCCGTGTTCCGGTCCAAAATCACCCAGGAGCCGTCTTGATCCCGGCCCCAACGCCAGGACAACAACGCGTCTCCCGGCCCGGACCGCCGGGACAGGTTCTTACAGGTCCAGGCGTAGACCTGGCGGAAAGTGTCCCGGTCCCCGGCCCACACCGCCCGGAGCAGGGCATAAGCCTGCCCTTCGGAGATGCTCTCCCCGGACCTTTCCGGGATCACCACCCGCCCGGTGGGGGCAATAAAATGCTGCCGGTAGCTGCGCCAGGAAGCCTGCAGCACCCGGTCCAGGTCCGCGAGGCTGACCTCTTTCTCGCCGCGGCAGCCCGGCGTGGACAGGGCCAGAAACAGCAGCAGAGCCCCGGGGATCAGCCAAACTTTCAGGAATTTTGCGAGCCGGAATGCCATCTTCTCGACCAACCCCTTAATCTGGTAGGCAAAATGGCATTTTAGGCGAGGAAATGCAATTAATTTCCTCCTCCCACCAGCCACTCTTTGAACCGCGCCTTAGGCGCGGTGGTCAGATGGATGATACTGGCCCCGCCGCCCCCTTGCACTTCCACGTCCACCTGCGTCTCCGAGGGCGCGTCGCTATAGGCCCCGGCCAGTCCCGCGGCCACCTCCAAATCCGCGTCCGGGGCCTGCCCCGGGACCAGGACCAGGGGGCCGGGATAGCCCCGGACCTTGAGAACCCGATCTCCCGGTTCCAGCAGCCCTTCCAGGGCCTGGTTATCCCGCTGGGTGCGCCCCACCACGGCCTTGGCCCCTCCGGCCAGGCGAAAATGCCGGCCCCATTTCAACAACTCCAAGTCCCGGCGGGACACCTCCCCTTGCTGGCGCAAAATCTCCTTCAGGCGAGCGGCATAGCCGGGATCGGTGAGAAGGCAGCCTCCCGCGGGCGCGGGATAGTCGGTGATCCCGTGGGCCGCGGCCAGGGCAATCTGGGGTTTACGGCTGCGGCCGTTCAAGTCCAGCAATTTTTCCCGGTCCACCCAGCCCAGTAGTTCCGGGCGGGTGGGGGTGAGCAGTTTGGCGCTTAAGGGGCGCAGCAGCAGCTCCGGGACTCCCGAATCCCGGGCGATGAGGTTTAAGGAGTTCCGGTGCTGGCTCATGGGCCGCTGCCCCAGGACTTCGCCGGTGAAGAGGAAATCGAAGCCCTCCGGCGCCAGCAAAGCCGCGGCTTCCCGGAGCATCAGCAGGTGGCAGTCGATGCAGGGATTATGGCCCCGGCCGAAGCCGTGGGGGGGATGGTAAATCAGGGGGAAAAATTTTTCCGTGATATCCAGCACGATCAAGGGCAGCTGCAGATGCGCCGCGGATTGGCGGGCCCGATCCGGCCCGAAGAAAGGAGTGACGAAATAGATGCCGGTGACTTCCAGCCCCTGGGCCCGAAGAACCGTGGCCGCCAGCATGCTGTCCAGGCCCCCGGAGAAAAGCCCCAGGCCGCGTCTGCGTTTATTCATAATTTTCTGCAAATGCTCCCAGTTATAGAGATGGCCAAAAGTTATTCCCGATTGGCAGCACCGCGGTAGGGGCACAGCTTGCTGTGCCCCTACCTCTTATTTTATCTGAAATTTCCAGGACGTAGATAGAACCTATTCTAAGTGGGGGATGTTCCTGTTAATATTATAAAGAATAATCCGGGTTAACGGTATGAAGTTTTTCTGACTACTAAATCTACAGAATCCTCCCCCCTTTTCTGAAGGGGGGGGCAGGGGGGATTATATAAGCGCTCGATAATCCCCCTAAATTCCCCTTTAGGAAGGGGGACTTTGAAACCTCTGTTCCCGACAGCCTCTGCTGGCAGTAAACATATTTGCGACCTAAGACGGATTTTGCAATAGGTCCTAAAGGTTTTGAGATCTTATGAAGAGAATTGGACTAGCGCTGGGCGGCGGCGGCGCCAAGGGACTGAGCCATATCGCTTTTCTGCAGGCACTGGATGAGCTCGAGGTGCGGCCGGCGGTTATCGCCGGCACCAGCATCGGCGCGGTCATCGGCGGGATCTATGCCGCCGGGGTCTCCGGGATGCAACTGGAGCAACTGGTCACGAACCTGAGCTTCCTGGACCTTACCAAGATGGTCCTGGATTTCTCCATTCTCAGCAATTCCGCGATTTACAAGGGCAAAGGCGTAGAAGACTTTCTCTCCCGGGTGCTGCCGGTCCAGACCTTCGAAGAAGTGGAGATTCCCTTGAAAGTGGTGGCCACGGATTTCTGGAGCCGCAAGGAAGTGGTCTTCAGCAGCGGCAGCCTGATCACCGCCATCCGGGCTTCCATGGCCCTACCCGCGCTCTTTGAACCGGTGCAGCTAAACGGCAAGGTTCTCATTGACGGCGGTGCGGTCAATCCCCTGCCCTACGATCTCCTTTGGCAGGGATGTGATCTGACCGTCGCCATCGATGTTTCCGGCGAGAAGACTTATCCCCCCGACAACCCGGTGCCCAATATGATAGAAAGCATCCTCTCCACTTTCCAGATCATGCAAGCCTCTATCGTGGAAGCCAAAAAGCACCTGTCCCCGCCTTCCATCTATATCAAACCCGCCCTGACCAACATTCGGGTTCTGGACTTTTACCGCTTTAAAGAGATCTTGGCGGGGGTGCAGGAAGAGGCGCAGGGGCTGAAGGAAGCCTTGATAAACGTCTTATATTAAATTCCCTTACAGGCAAAGGGGCCGGGAGAAGCCGCCGCCGTTGGCGGGGTAAGCGCCCGGGCCTGAGATTGACAGCCCTCGGCCCCGATGCTAATAATGAAAGCACGGAGGGATGGCCGAGTGGTTTAAGGCGGCGGTCTTGAAAACCGCAGACCGATGAGGTCCGGGAGTTCGAATCTCTCTCCCTCCGCCAGTTATTACTGTCGCATCGGCACCCGCTCCAGGCCCCCTGGGTTATTAGCATTCCCGCGCCGGGGCCATGGAGGTCAGTGATTAATCATGCTTTTTTGCAGCATTACCTCTTAGAGAAATTTCGTTCTCTTGATCCACCCGTAAGATAACGGTTCGATGGACCGCCCGGGAAATTAGAGCCTTAGAGGTTATTCATGTTCAAATGGGCCCGCCGGCAACGGCAGGCAGCTAAGCTTCCTCAAGGCGAAACTCCCGGTCAATGGTTTGCCGCCTATCTGCACCAACGCGCGCAACTGGCCTCATCTGAGTCAAATTTTCACTGTGATCCTGCCTGCGGCCGGCCGGGATGTCAGAATCAAGACTTGCAGGTCCCGGTGAGCCTCTTTGATATCCTGGCCGCGGCCGAGCATCAGGGTCAGCCCATCCCGGCAATTTACCATCAGCACTATTCCTGGGGGTTGCTCGCCAACGGGCGGGAAGACTGGCTCAGAATGGTAACCCTGAGGTTGAAGAAACCTTGCCCCTTTTTCCAAAATAACCTGTGCAGTATTTATTCCATCCGGCCTTTGCCCTGCATCCTTTTCCCCGAATATCTGGCTAATGAGGGTGCTTTCGAGGAGAATGCCAGGAAAGAATATTTCCAGGATTATTTTTGTTTCCACCGCCCGCTTCTCCTTTCTCCGGAGCGGGCTAAGATAATGACTAAATTGAAAAGAATGTGGGAGCGTGAAATGCTTATTTCCAGCTTTTTTCTCTTCGATTACGGCCACTGCCACATTGACTTCAGCAATCTTTTAGAAGAGCTCGCAGCCGCGGCCCGGAGCCAAGGAGACGCGGCAGAGCGGCTAAAGCCGTTGCAGATCATTCCCAACCAGGTTTTGGAGCACTTCTTTCTGCAACATATGGCCCAGTGTCCTCCTTTTGCGGGGCTGGGTCAAAAAATCTCTCATCTCGAAACCCGGGAAGGGCAGGTAGAGTTGCTGCAATGGTTACAAGACGACCTGCTGCTGCAGAAACTCCAACAGCGCGGCGACGATCGGGCCCTGGTCTTCCGGTTCGTCAAGGGCAAGATTCAGGCCAAACGCCGCAGTCTCAGCCATCCAGAATCCAAATGCTACTGAGTTTATGTAGCCGCGCCAAAACTTAGCGAGGGAAATATGCTGAAAAAATGCTGGGCTGCTCTGGCAATGGTGGGACTTATTGGGAGCCTGGCTTTGG
>JAKAGH010000142.1 GCA_021817645.1 Deltaproteobacteria bacterium | reverse complement strand
CCATTGAGCAATGGACGGAAGCTGCGGTTGTCGTATTCCTCTTCTCGCTGGCGAATATCTTGGAAAGTTACAGCCTGGAGCGAACGCGGCGGGCCATACGCTCTCTTCTGGAGCTCTCTCCGCAGGAAGCGACGGTGAGGAGAGGCGAGCGCGAAACGATGGTGCCAGTGGAAGAAGTGCGGCTGGGGGAGACGATCATCATTTACCCTGGCGCCAAGATACCTCTGGACGGGGAGGTTCTCGAAGGGAGTTCCACGGTAAACCAGGCACCCATAACGGGCGAGTCGATGCCGGTCAAGAAGGGCCCGGGGGATACGGTCTTCGCCGGATCGATCAATCAACGAGGCTCATTGTCGGTCCGGGTGAGTCACCTGGCCGGCGACACCACGCTGGCCCGGATCATTCACATGGTGGAGGAGGCCCAGGCGCAGAAGGCGCCTTCGCAAGGCTTCGTAGATCGATTTGCCCGTTATTATACGCCAGCGGTGATTGTTGCGGCGGTGCTGGTTATGGCTATACCACCGCTTTTACTGGGCCAGCCCTTCAATCCCTGGTTTTATCGCGCCCTTGTGCTCCTGGTCATCTCTTGCCCCTGCGCCCTGGTCATTTCCACCCCGGTGGCCATCGTCTCGGGGCTGGCGGGCGCGGCCCGGAGCGGCATCCTCATCAAAGGGGGCATGCACCTGGAAAATGCCGGGGCCATTCGGGTCATCGCCTTTGATAAGACCGGCACCTTAACCCGGGGAGAACCGGCAGTAACCCAAGTGGTTCCCCTCAGCGGCCGGACTGCCGGTGAGGTTCTCGCCATAGCCGCCGCCGTGGAAAGCAGGTCCGAACATCACCTGGCCCAGGCGATCCTGAACCGGGCGGAGCAGGAAGGAGTCAGTTTTACCAAGCAGGTGGAAGAATTTGAAGCAATCCCAGGCAAGGGAGTGAGGGCCAGGATCAATGGAGAAACCTTCTATGTCGGCAGCCATCAATTGTTTGCAGATTTGGAACTCTGCCGCGAGGAACTTTGCATTCGGGCCGAGGCCCTGGAGAATGAATCGCAGACCGTAGTGGTGGTGGGGTCAAGCCAGGGGCCGACGGGTTTAATCGTCATCGAGGACGCGTTGCGCCCCGAGGCGCCGGAGGCCCTGGATCGGCTACGCCAAGCAGGGATTAAAAAATTGGTGATGCTGACCGGAGATAACCCCAGTGCGGCACGGGCCGTCGCTGAGCGATTGGGTTTGGATTCTTACATTGCCGGGTTGATGCCAGCGGACAAAGTGGAGGCGGTCAGACGGCTGTTGGCAGAGGAAGACCGGGTTGCCATGGTGGGAGACGGCGTCAACGATGCTCCGGCGCTGGCTACCGCCACGCTGGGCATCGCCATGGGCGCAGCAGGCTCTGATGCCGCTATTGAGGCCGCGGACATCGCCCTGATGTCCGACGACTTGGGCAAGCTGCCTCTGGCGGTGAAGCTCAGCCGCAAAGCGCGGCGGATCATCAAAACCAACATCGTCCTGGCGATAGCCGCCAAAGGCGTCTTCCTGGCCCTGGGCGGGGTGGGCTTGGCCACCCTCTGGATGGCTGTTTTCGCTGATATGGGGATATCCATCATGGTGATTTTGAACGGCCTGAGGGTCTTCAGGGTCAAAGTGTAATTGCATTATTACAAGAGGCTAACAATGGCGCATCGACGGCTATTAGGTATCGTGGCCTTGGCGTGTTTCTTTGTGTCTTGCGCTCCCCTTCAGGAACAAAGTTATCTTCAACAATACGGCAATAAGGGTGCTGTCCGTGGATTGCGTAATCCTCCCTATCGTGTCTCCCAGGAGGTTCATACTTGTGTACAGGGAAAGATCAGCGGCCGCATCACCCGTCTCCAAGCAGAAACTTTTTCGCCGGACTTGGAGCCGGGATTGGGAATGGATGTGCAGACTCTGGACCGGGGCCTGGTCCACGTCCATTTGGGCCCGCTCTGGTTTTTGGACCGTCAGGAGACCGATTTGAAGCCGGGGGAAGAAGTGACCATCCAGGCTTTTTGCTACAAACTGGAGGGTCAGGAAAGACTCCTGGCCGACGAGATTAAGCATAAGGACCACACTTTAGTATTACGGGATCCACAAGGACGTCCCTATTGGGAGGCTTGGCTTAAGAATTAGCCCGGATCCCAAAAGTGATTGATAGGCTAATCCAGGGTGACGATCTATCTCTGGGTTCTGCCGCAGAAAAGGGTAGAGCGGTGTCCAAGCCAAAATCGTTGACCGCCGTTACCAGGCCAAGAGTTGGAGCCGTCCCTCGGGCCAAAATGATTAATAACGGTAACTGTTTTTATTAATAATCGGGAGGATAAACATGGAACATCGGCGGCTGTTAGGGCTTGTGGCGTTGGCGTGTTTCCTGGCGGCTTGTAGCGCTCCCCTCCAGGAACAAGATTACCTGCATCAATACGGCTATAAGGGCGGTGCCCGCGGATGGCATACGTTTCCCTATCATGTCTCCCAGGACGTTCATACTTGTGTACAGGGAAAGATCAGCGGCCGCATCACCCGCCTCCGGGCAGAGACTTTTTCGCAGGACATGGAGCCGGGGCTGGGAATGGATGTGCAGACTCCGGACCGGGGCCTGGTGCACGTCCATTTGGGTCCGCTCTGGTTCCTGGACCGCCAGGAGACCGATCTGAAACCCGGGGAAGAAGTGACCATCCAGGCGTTTTGCTACAAACTGGAGGGCCAGGAAAGAGTTCTTGCCGGCGAGATCAAGCATAAAGACCACACTTTAGTATTACGGGATCCTCAAGGACGTCCCTATTGGGATGCCTGGCGCAAGAATTAGCCCGAACCCCAAAAGCGATTGATAGGCTAACCCAGGGTGACGATCTATGCCTGGATTCTGCCGCAGAAAAAGGTAGAGCGGCGTCCAAGCCAAGATCGTTGACTTTCATTACCAGGCCAAAGGTTGAGCCTTCCCTCGGGCCAAGAGGTCCCGAACCCTCGTTGTGAGATCGGCATAATCTCGGATTACTGCCACGAAGGAGAAAGTGGTATGGAGAGATTCGCGATAAAAGGCAAATGGTTCATGGTCATGAGCTTGGTTTTAAGCCTTACGACCATGTCGGTTCTGGGAGGCTTGGGGAAGTGGCCATCTCCCGTGACGCCGGCGCTGGCTCAAGTAGCCGGTCCGCTCATCATGGAGAAACCGCCGCCGCCTGAGGAGAAGAAAGAAGGGGCTCCGGCCACCTGCGGCCCCATGATCAGCGATACCTGCAACCCCATTGGGGCGGGCAAGTACTCCATGCAAGTCTGGTGGGCCTTGTCCTTTTACCCGGGAGTATTCAGCCAAAACTGGCGGTCCGTGAACGCCGGGGGAAATTTTTATACCTTCTATATGCCGGTCAAGTTTACCTATGGCCCCACCAAGGACATGGAGATGTATGTCATAGTCCCTTTTATCCATAACTGGGTAAACAGTGTGACGGTTCCCGGCCCCAATGGCGAAACCTCTGCCAGTTACAGCGGCATCGGCGATATCACGGCCATTGTCAAGTACAATCTCCTGCCGGAAATCGATTGGCGTCCGGCAGTATCCGGGGTGGCGGGGTTTGCCAGTATTCCCACGGGTCATGCCTCCCGCCTCAACCCGGCATTATTGGGCCAGGATGCCGTCGGCACCGGGGCCTTAACCTTCACCACCGGCGTCAACCTGTACAAATGGCTGAAGCCTGTCCTGCTGTATAGCAATATTTGGATAAACAGCCCGGTTAACCTGTATCCGATTGGGTCTAATCCCGCCCGTAACGTCCGTTCCCGGGAATATGTGACCTTCAACCTGGCGGCGGAATATCCCATCAACAAGAAATTTGTGGCCCTGTTGGAAATGTACAGCAACTGGACCTGGAACAACCTCAATACTGCCCTGGGATACCAAACTCCGCAAACCGTCATCGGAGTCCTGCCGGCGCTGGAATTTATAGCCACGGACCAAATGTCCTTCGCTCTGGGGTGCTCCTTTGACCTGGCGGGGAAAAATGGGGTCCAAAAATACACCCCCATGTTGACTGCACTTTATACTTTTTAATTCAGCATGGTGGGAGACGGCGTCATTAATTCTCCTGTCCCAGGTAACCTCCACACTGACGGCCTGCGGCTTATCGAGTGGGATGAAGATCGGACTCATTCAATTATTGGCAACCATCTCGGGGTTTCATGAACCTCACAATCCACTGATATTTAACCGGAGGTAGATATGACACAATGGCGGCTTTTCATCAGTGTACTTCTGGCGGGTTTTCTGGCGGCTTGCAGCACTTCCATGCAGGAACAAGACTATCTTCATCAATACGGCTATAAGGGCGGCAGAGGCCAAGGATATCGTAAACTTCCTTATTATGTCTCCCAGGAGCCACATACTTGTGTGCAGGGAAAGATCAGCGGCCGCATTACCCGACTACGGCCAGAAACTTTTTCGCAGGACATTGAGCCGGGGTTGGCAATGGATGTGCAGACCCCGGACCGGGGCTTGGTGCACGTCCATTTGGGACCCCTTTGGTTCCTGGAGCGCCAGGAGACCGATCTGAAACCTGGGGACGAGGTAACCATCCAAGGCTTTTGCTATAAACTGGCGGGCCAGGAACGGCTCCTGGCCGGGGAGGTCAAGCATAAGGATCACACTTTAGTATTACGGGATCCTCAAGGTAATCCCTATTGGGAGGCCTGGCGGAAAGAATAAATGCCCGTGACTGCAAAATAGCCCAGTGCCCGGCTACCATGAGTAGGCTATAAAAGCACAGTTATGAAGAGGTTGGTCCGCTTTCGGCTCATCGCCCCATTTTGCATTCTGCTTTTGCTGGCCTTGACTTGTGCCGGGGCCGTGCCTTGTGAGGAAGAATCTTGTGAGGCCTCTCTCTGCCCTTGTGTTTGCCCTTGTCACTGCAACGTGATCTTTCTTGTTCCCAACCTAATAGCTCTTTTTTCGGTTCTGTATTTTCTGCTTGATGTTTCTGTCCCCTCTCTTTCCTTCAATACACTTGTTCGTAACATCTTTCATCCTCCCCAGCTTTTAAGTTCTTCTGCGTTTCTGGCGCGATAAGCAACCATTCCAACCAGATTCAGTGGCCGTTTCCAGCTATTCACTCGGCTGGAAGAGAAACGTATACCCCTGAGCAACGTTACGCAAAAGGAGATGGTATGAACGCAAATATCTGGTTTAAAATTAGCAGTGCTCTGGTTCTCACCGCCGTCCTGACCGTGCTGGGTTTGTACCAAACCCACGCTTCAACCCTTTCGCCGGGGCCTGCCGGCGGACAGCTCAAGGGCGGTCCTGACCACGCCATTCTCTACAAACGGGCCGTTATTCTCCTGGACAACGCCGAAAAGAAGCTGAATGCCCGCTATACCGCCGAAGCTGCGGCCTTGCTGAAAGAATCCAATTCCCTGTTCACTCTTCTGCAGAAAGAATTAGGACCGGAGCAGCGCCAGCGCCTGCTTAACCCCAAGGAAGAGCAACAGGAGGGTATCAACCAGAAGCTTTTCTCGGATGGATGTATGGCCGCTGATCGTCTGATGAAGTCCGCGGCGGACAAGGAAAAGAAGAGCACCCAAATCGAAGCCAGCCAGCCGGAGCAGTCCTTGAAACTGCAGCAGGAAGCCAGGGAGGAATACGAACAGGCCCATAAAAGTTTTATCAAAGCCCAGATTTATGTCCTGCGCAACCAACAGATGCTCTTTCGTTTCCTGACGCCGTAATTCTAAGTAATATTCTGGAGAGGGGGCGGTGGCGCCCGTCATTGTCCCCTTCCCTCGTAGCCCCATATTTCATAATAATGAAGCAAGAACTTCTTTAGATCATAATGAATGAACTGTCAAAATGTTCTTGTTTTCTTCAATTCAGCCGGGTAGGATATGTAAAAATTTTCATTCCCTGCAAAGGAGGTGATCCCAGGTGTTACGGCTCTTGACGCCCACTTATGTGAAGTCGTGAAGCATGGGAGTCCTCGGAGCCTTGGTAAGGCTCTGGACACCGACCGGCCTGAAGGGTGCGGGAGGGGAAACCTGGGATCGGCTTCCAGTCTGAAAATAAGCTTTTAGTTTTCCCCATTCTCAGAACCTCCTTCCACTCTGCGCAGTAAACCGCGTCGAACTCCCTTCATCTGCCAGCCTCAATATTGGGGTACCAATTTGCCCTTTTGGGGACTCGCTCTCGTTTGAGGTACCATTTTCTTTTTCACATAATCTGACTTCAGAGGGACAAAAAATGACCACGAAATACGATGAAATGTGGGAGAAGCTCAACCTGGACCTCAAGGCCCACGAAGGGCTGCTGGAGGTCCTGGGAAAATTTTACGGAGATATTTATCTGAGTCAGGAAGGCCGCCTCAAGGGCATGGGATATTTGAACTTCGTGCTTTCTGAGGTTCACGGGCTGCGCATCCAGGAACTCCAGGAGGCCAAGGCCCGGGGGCGGAAGGTCGTCGGCACTTTCTGCATCTTCGTCCCGGAGGAAATCGTGCTGGCCGCGGACGCTGTTTGCGTGGGCCTGTGCGCCGGGGCGGAGATCGGCAGGGAGGCCGCGGAAAAATTTTTGCCCCGCAACACTTGCGCCCTGATCAAGTCCTTTGTGGGCTTCAAGATGGCCCGGCTGTGCCCCTTCATGGAATCCTGCGACCTGGTGGTAGGGGAAACCACCTGCGACGGAAAGAAGAAGGCATACGAAATCTTCGCCGACTACGCTCCGATTTACGTCATGGAAATTCCCCAGATGAAAAACGTCTGTGACCGGGACCTGTGGAAAGTGGAGGTTGAGCGGTTCCGGCAGAAAATCGAGGAAGTCACCGGCAAGACCATTACCGCCGCTAAACTTAAGGAGGCCATCCGCCTAGTAAACGACCGTCGTCGGGTGTTGCAAAGGCTCAATCAGCTCCGCGCCGCGGTGCCCACCCCCATCTCCGGCCGGGATGTGCTCCTGGTTAACCAGATCAGTTTCTATGACGATCCGGCGCGGTTTACCACGAAGATCAGCGAACTCTGCGATGAACTGGAAAGAAGGGTGGAAAAAGGTGAGGGGATCGTGCCACAAAACACGCTCCGGCTCATGCTCTCCGGCTGTCCCATGGCGGTCCCCAACTGGAAACTGCCTTATCTCATCGAATCTTCCGGCGCGGTGGTAGTAGGGGAGGAATCCTGCATCGGCACCCGTAACATTCGAGATTTGGTGGATGAAAGCGGCGAGACCTTGGAAGAGATGCTGGACGCCCTGGTGGACCGCTATATGCGCATCGACTGCGCCTGTTTTACTCCGAACCGTGAGAGATTGGAGAACGTTGTGAACATGGCCCGGAACCTCGAAGTCGACGGCGTCATCCATTACTCCTTGAATTTCTGCCAGCCTTACGCCATCGAGGCATTCAAGGTGGGAAAGACTTTGGAAGAGGCGGGCATCCCCATGCTCAGCATCGAAACGGATTACAGCATGGAGGACGTGGAGCAGCTCAAGACCCGGGTGGAAGCCTTTGTGGAGATGCTGCGCTAAAGGCAGGAACAAAATATGGGATATCCCGTGGCAGGAATTGATATCGGCTCGCGCTCCATTGATCTGGTAATTCTGGAAGAAGGGCAGGTGGTTCGCCGGGACCTCCTGCCCACCACCTTCGATCCCCTGACCCAATGTCGGCGGCTACTGGGGCAGATGCAGGCGGCGAGGGTGGTGGCCACCGGCTATGGGCGCAAACTCCTCGCCGAGGCTATTACGGACCTTGAGATCGCGACCATTACCGAGATTCAGGCTTATGCCCTGGGGGCCGGGTACCTGTACCCCGGGGCCCGCACCATCCTGGATATCGGGGGCCAGGACACCAAGGCCATTGCGTTAGGCCCTGGTGGGAAAGTAATCAAGTTCGAGATGAACGACCGCTGCGCCGCGGGGACGGGCAAATTCCTGGAGTTCATGGCTTTGGCCTTGCAGATGCCCCTTGAGAAATTCGGTGGCTTCGCCTTGCAAGCGGAC
>JAKAGH010000141.1 GCA_021817645.1 Deltaproteobacteria bacterium | reverse complement strand
ATTCGTGCCGGTGACTAATATGGATGAGGTGCTGAAGGAAGCCCTGGTCAAGCCCCCCTTTGCAACGGCTAAAAAAATAAGAGTCTCCAAAAAGCGGCTGCCCGCGTCCCCTTCGGGCACCCTGGCCTGAAGAGAAGCCATGGACGCTATTCCGGCCACCAGATACCTGCTGGAAGCCTTGCGGACAGAAGGGATTACCCATGTTTTTCTGGTGCCCGGGGGCCTTATCGATCCCTTCCTGCCCGCTCTGGCCGACACCCGGGGCCTGACTCCGGTAGTGGCTGCCCATGAAGGCGGCGCGGCCTGCATGGCTGACGGCTATGCCCGAGCCGGCGGCCGTTTTGGAGTCTGCTTCGCCATCGGCGGCCCAGGCATCACCAATATGGTCACGGCTATGGCCGCGGCCCGCAGTGATTTCTCTCCCGTCCTGGTGGTTTCGGGCCAGGTGCCCACCGATTGGGAAGGCCGGGGCGGTTTTCAGGATTCCAGTCCCGCAGCCCTCAACGATGTGGCGGTGCTGCATCCCCTCACCAAGTCCTCCTTGATGGTGGAGCACATCCATCTCTTCCACCACCATCTGCGGGCCTCCTTGACCAGGATGCTGGCTGGTTTCCAAGGGCCGGTGCAACTCAGTATACCCACCGACGTCCAGCGCGCCGGAGTCCATGCCCCCTGGGAAAAGTTGGATAGTTCTCTTTACTCCCCACGCTTTGTGGACCTGGAGGCCATGGATAGGCTCTGGCAGACCCTGGCCCCTGGCCCCCAGGCAACCGCACCGGTAAGAATTTTGGCCCTGGCCGGAGCCGGGGTGGAGAAGGCGGACGCGTCCGGCGATCTCCTGGCGTTAGCCGAGCGTTTCGAGATCCCCGTGGCCACCACCTTGCGGGGCAAAGGGGTCTTTCCGGAGGACCACCGCTTATCCCTGGGCGTCTTCGGCTACGCCGGGCACCGGCCTGCGATCGAGACGATCTTGTCCGGCGAAGTGGAAGTCTTGCTGGTGCTGGGCTCGGGTCTGAGCCAGAGGGACACCCTGTTCTGGGACCGCCGCATGCTGCCCACCCGGGCCCTGGTCCAGGTGGATCTCGACCCCCAGGTGATCGGCCGCACCTGGCCCGCGCAAGTGCCCGTGACCGGCGACTGCGGGGAAGCTTTGCGCCTGTTGGCCCAGGCTGACACCCCGGCCGCCGGGGTTTTGGAGGCTTCCCGCCCCCAGCGCCGCGCCTGGCTGGAGCAGATTAAGGCCAGGGGGCCGCGCCATTATGACGGGGCACATACCGCCAGCGAGGCCGTGCCGCTGCATCCGGCCCGGGTGGTGGACGAACTGCGCCGGGCTCTGCCCCGGGACGGGGTCCTGGTGGTGGACTCCGGCGCGCACCGGGCCTTTTGCGGGCATTACTGGGATGCTTATGAGCCTCGCACCTATATTTCCGCCACCAACCTGGGGCCCATGGGCTGGGCCATTCCCGCGGGCATCGGCGCCAAGGCGGCCCGGCCGGAGCGGCCTCTGGCCGTGGTCACCGGGGACGGTTGCATGCTGATGCACGGCATGGAGGTCCAGACCGCAGCCCGCTACGGCCTCCCGGCCGTCTTCGTGGTGATCAACAACGGCGCCCTGGGCAACGTCTGGCTGCGGGCCAGGAAGGAAGGCGCCGGGCCTATGAGCCTGACGGAATTGCCGCTGCACGATTGGGCGGGGTTTGCCCGGTCCCTGGGACTAAAGGCCGCCACAGTCTCCCGGCCCGAGGAACTGGCCCCGGTTTTTCAGCAAGCCCTGGCCGCAGGCGTCCCTTTCCTGGTGGATGTCCGCTGCAACAAAACTTTTTCGACCCCGGTGACGCCTTTCAGCCAGGCCAAAAAAGAGTGGATCGATGACGATTAAGGGAAGGTCTTAATGGCCCGGCTGCCTGATCCCATGGCCGCGCCGACACCGGCCGCGGCCGAGCTTTACCGCGAGCTCGCGGCCCGCCGGGGCCGCATCGACGGCATGTACCGTGGTCTGCTCAATCACCCGGAGTTGACCCGGCACATCAGCGATTTGGGGACGTATTTGCGCTTCGGCTCCGGGGCCTTCCCTGCAGACGTCCGGGAATTGACCATTCTCTGGGTCGCCCGGCAATTAAACGCCGCGTATGAGTGGGTGAAACATGCTCCCCCGGCCCGGGCCGCGGGCATATCTGAGGAGCTGCTTGAGGCCCTCCGCACCGGCAGGGAGGCAGGGAAACTGACTGAGATGCAACAAGCCGCAATTGACGCGGCCGGGTACGTGCTGGCCAGACGCTCCCTTCCCCAGGATCTTCAGGACCGCCTGCTCGCCCATCTCGGCCTGCAAGGGCTGATTGAACTGGTGGTGCTGTGCGGCTTTTACCAGATGATCGCCGGGGTCATCTTTGCGTTTGACGTGCCGCTGCCGGCAGGGGCCGGGGAGCCGTTTGTCTGATCCGTGGCCGGGGATGCCCGTCGCCTTTGAAAACGCTTGGTCTATGGTAAGATCGATGTTAAAGCCTGCCTGACGCTGATGGCAATCGAAAATCTCTCCCGCTGGCTGATCTTGTTTGGACTGGCCCTCCTCTGCGGCCTCTTTGCCGCCACGGAGACCTCGCTGTTCGCCCTGACCCCTTTGGAGCGCTTGCGCCTGAAAGAAAAACAGCGGGCCCGGGGGGAACTGGTGGAATCCCTCCTCTCGCGGCCTCGCCGCTTGTTGATCACCGTGCTCCTGGGCGTGGAGACAGTGGGTATCCTGTCCTCGGTCCTGGCCACCTTCTTGAGCATCAGCCTCTGGGGCGAAAAAGGCAAGTGGGTGGCCCTGTGGGTCATCGCTCCTCTGTTTCTTCTCCTGGGAGAGCTCATTCCCAAGTCCCTGGCCCTGGCCTACCCCTCCCGGCTGGCCCAAGTCCTGGCTCCCCTGGTGCGCCCGGCCATCTTTCTACTGACTCCATTGCGGGTGGTGCTCCTCCAATTCAGCCGGGGCATTCTGGCTACCCTGGGCTTCCGCACCGATCTGCCGGTCCCGGCTCTGCACCAGGAAGATTTCGTGCGCATGGTGGAAGAAAGCCACCGCACCGGCATGATCGCCGCATTGGAGCGGGACTTTATCCAGAACCTTATGGTTTTTGGGGAATTGCGGGTGGGGCAGATCATGGTGCCCCGGCCCGATATCTTTTCTTTGCCCTTGGGCCTGCCGCCCCAGGAACTGATCCAGGCCGTCAAACGTTCCCGTTTCTCCCGGATTCCGGTCTATCAGGATGAAGCAGACAATATCTTGGGGATCCTCCACGCCAAGGACCTCCTGCACCTCAGCTCCGACCAGATGCTGGAGGACGATTTTCTCCGCAACCTGCTCCGGCCGCCCTTTTATGTGCCGGAGAACAAAAAGGCCTTTGATCTGTTGTCCGAACTCCAGAGCCGGCACCTGCGCCTCTGTCTGGTGGTGGATGAATATGGCACCCTGGTGGGCCTGCTCAGCGTGGAGGACTTGCTGGAGGAACTGTGCGGGGAAATTCCCCAGGAATTCAAGGTGGAAGAAAAACCCTGGCATGAGGAAGCTTCCGGCGTTTTCCGGATGCAAGCCCACCTGCCGCTGGCGGATTTCAATGAGGCCTTGGGGCTGAACTTCCCGGCGGAGGAATTCGACACCATCGGCGGCTTGGTCCTCAATCTCTTCGGGGAACTGCCCCGGGAAGGGGACAGCATCACTTACGAGGGGCTCACCTTCCAGGTGCTGCGCAAAAAAGGCACGCGCATTTTGGAGCTGCGGGTGTGGAAAGAGAAGCAATAGCGGTCAGCTTTCAGCGGTCAGCTATCAGCTTTTAAAGATGAAGGATTTTCACCACCTCGTTCCCAAGTTGTCCTTGGGAACGGAAATGGACGCCAAGCTTAGCTTGGCTGGCAAGGCGTTCCCAAGCCAAGCTTGGGAACGAGAAAAAAACAAGAAACCGAAGCCTGACCACTGACCACTGATCACTGATCACTGATCACTTTTAAATTGGGAGTCGGAACATAATTACCCTGATCCTCATCCCCTTGCTTCTGCTGGAAGGCTTTTTCGCCGCCTCGGAAATCGCGCTGGTTTCCGCGAACCGCCGGCGTTTGCAATTTATGGCGGAAGATGGTCACCGGGGGGCCAGGATCGCCCTGAAACTCCTGGCCAAGCCTGAATATTTCCTGGCCACCACCCTGGTGGGGGCCTATATGGCGGCCATGGCCAACACGGTGTTGGTCACCGCGCTGTTGCTGCAGAAATGGGGGGCTACCGGCGAAGTGGCCGCCATGTTGCTGCTGCCCCCACTGCTTCTGATTCTGGGGGAAATCACCCCCAAATCCATCGGCCGCCAGCAAGCCACCGCCCTGGTCCTGCGCCTGGGACCGGTGTTGTGGGCCATCTCCTGGGTCTTTTATCCCTTCACCTTCATCTTCGCCCTGGTGAGCCGGAGCGTGCTTTTTCTCACCGGCGCGCGCCGCACCAGCCAACTGCCCTTCATTACCCGGGAGGACCTGCGCCTGGTGGTGCAAAAGAGCGGCCCGGAGGTGGATCTGGAAAAACAGGAGCGGCTCATCATCCACCGCATCCTGCAATTCAGCCTGCGCACGGTGAAGGAAGTGATGGTCCCCTTAGTCAGGGTGGCGGCGGTGCCGGACACCCTGACCGTGGGCCAGGCCCTGGATGAATTCCGGGCCGCGCCTTTTGCCAGGTTCCCGGTATATCACCGGCGCATCGATAATCTCAGCGGCGTCCTCCACAGTTTCGACCTCCTGGGGGAAGATCATTGGTCCCAACCCATCAAGCCCTTTATCCGGCCCCTGCTCTATGTGCCCGAGATCAAAAAAATCGACCGCCTCCTCACCGAAATGCAGCGCTCCGGCACCCACCTGGCCGCAGTGGTGGATGAATACGGCGGCGCGGTGGGCATCGTCACCCTGGAAGACCTCCTGGAAGAAATCGTGGGGGAAATCGCCGATGAATTCGATCAGGAGGTCACTCCCTACAAAAAACTGGGAGAGGGCCACTACCTGATCAACGCCCGCATGGAGATCGGGGCCTTGAATGAAGCCCTGCATCTGGACCTGCCGCCCGGCGATTACGAGACCCTGGCCGGTTTTCTCATCTTCCAGTTGGGCGACCTGCCCCGGCCCGGGGAGCACATGAAATACCGCAACATCCGGTTCATCGTGCGCCAGGCCGAGTCCCGGACCCTGAAGGAGGTGGAAGCCTTTGTCGACTACGAACCCGTCTGAACGCTGGGCCTTCTTCGACTGTTTCTCCGGCATCAGCGGCGATATGACCCTGGGGGCTTTAATAGACCTGGGTCTGCAAGTCTCTGACCTGGAGCAGGTTCTGCATCTGCTGGGCCTGGGAGAGGTGAAAGTGAGGGCCCGCCGGGTCACTAAAGAGCACCTCACCGGGATCCAGGTGGAATTTCACAGCCCTGCTTCCCCTGCGCACCGTTCTTACCGGGACATCCAGGCCCTCATCTCCCGGGCCGCGTTGAGCCCCCGGGTGCAGGAGCTCAGTCTGCAAATGTTCCGCCTCCTGGGGGAGGTGGAGGCCCGCATCCACGGCCAGCCCCTGGAAAAAGTGCACTTCCATGAACTGGGCGCCGTGGACACGCTGGCGGATATCGTGGGCGTGGCTTACAGCTGTGAAAAGCTGGGGGTCACCAAGGTTTATTGCAGCCCCCTGCCCTTGGGGTGGGGGATGATTGCCGCGGCCCACGGGCGCCTGCCCAACCCCGCGCCCGCGGCCCTGGAGCTATTGAAGGGCCTGTCCGTTTACGGCACCGATCTCCCGGGAGAACTGGTAACCCCCACCGGCGCGGCCATCCTCAAGGCCCTGGACGCGCAGTCCGACCCCTGCCCGCCCCTGCACCTGGAGCAGGTGGGCTACGGCGCGGGCAGCCGGGATCTCCCCGGCCACCCCAATCTGCTGCGGGTCTACCTGGGCCGGCCCCTAGCTGCGGGGCAGGGTGTTAGGGAAAAAGTTCTGGTCCTGGAGACCCACATCGACGATATGAACCCGGAGTTGTACGAGCCTTTGATGGCCGGGCTCTTCGCCGCGGGGGCCCTGGACGTGGCCTTGAGTTCCATTCAAATGAAAAAGAACCGGCCCGGCGTGCGCCTCACGGTCATCGCCCCGCCCGCGGCCCGGGAAGGTGTGCTGGAGCGGCTCTTCCTGGATTCCACCACCCTGGGGGTGCGGGTGCTGGAGGTGGAGCGGGTCGCGGCCCGGCGCTGGCAGGAGACCATCAACACCACCTACGGGCCGCTGCAGGTCAAGGTCATGGAATACGGCGGCCACCGCCGGGTGCTGCCGGAATACGAGGCCTGCCGCCAGATGGCGGAGCAACACGGCCTGCCGCTGATCGAAGTCTACCGTTTGCTCCCCAAGAATTGAGGATAGCGTGGGACTTTGCCAACATTATGGCCTTGCTTCTGGTGAAAACCTGAGATCGCAGGGTATTAAAGTCACCCTTTGAAAAAGGGGGACATAGGGGAATTTTGGGGAGTCAATTAAAATCCCCTCTTCCCCCCCTTTTTCAAAGTGGGGGAAGAATCGCCGGTTTTAAATGTCATGGTAATATTGATTTGTTTCATATGATTCCCTTCTCCCCTCGGGGGAGAGGGTTAGGGTGAGGGGGGCGACTTGGGAAGCAGCTGTAATCAGCCAACAAGACGCCACCCCCACCCCAACCCTCCCCCCTCAAGGGGGAGGGAGTAAAGACCATGCAACTTTTGGAAGATATTCCTGGGACGGTATACTAGAACATACCGTTAGGTTCCGCGTCTTCCAAAAATTGTTTTCCCCGGCGTCTATTTCACAAAGGCCTTGAACATGAGGCTCAGGGCCACCATGGACGCGCCGTGATAAACCGCGTCAAAGATATTCTGGTCAGTCCAGCCCAGATCATGCAGTTTAGCCACATCCGCTTTATCCACCTTTTCCGGAGTTTTGAGGGCCTTGAGGACGAAAAGCAGCAGCTCCCTCTGGGATTCTTCCAGGGGGGCTTTTTCCGGATGGGCCTTGAGATTTTCCAGATCGGCCCGGGACATGCCCCCGGCCTTCTCTAAGAGGCCGGCGTTGAAATTTTGGCAATAGGGATAATCGAATTCCGTGGCCACCAAATAACGGATGGTGGCCAACAGCCCCAGATCCAACCCTTTCTGGCTATGGAAATAGCGGATAATGTTGCTTTGGAGATGGGCCAGATCCGGGCTGGCGCTCATCATCAGCATGGGCTCGGGCACCGGTATTGCCGCAGGGAATACGGCGTAGGCCTCCGCCACTTTTCCGGTCGCTGCCTCAGGTTTCACATGATTCAGGATAAACATCTGTTCTCCTCCTTGGGAGTGTGGGGATTAGAAATCGCCTGCGGCTGCCGCAGGTTGAAGCGCTTTGCCAATAAAATATTAGACCGGTCTATTATTTAACTCCCAGCAAAACCGGTTTTTTAATAGTTTTGGACCAGTCACAATGTTTATCTCCTGGAGTTTATCATTCCCCCCCTTTTCTCAAGGGGGGCAGGGGGGGATTAAGTAAGAGCCCGATAATTCCCCCTAAATCCCCTTTTAGGAAAGGGGGGCTTGAAAAACCTCGTTTCTAACCTCTTGTTGGTCAAAACCCAGATTCACAGTTTTAAGGCAGATATTTGGAATAAGTTATATAAAATTTTCGCTTATTCCCCCTGCCTCAACAGGGTCTGGAAGATGAAGCGTTTGTGGTTTTCCAGAGGCTCCGCCGCCTTGACGATTTTCATGCGGATCAAGGCCCCGTGCCAGCCGGAGACGATAAAATTGGCAGTTTCCTCAAGGTCCAGGCCCGGAGGAACCTTCCCCGCGTCTTTACCCTCTTGCAGCAATCTCGCCACCACCCCCACCATCATGTCAATGGATTCCTTCAATTTGCTGCGGAAGGCCGGGCTGAGGTCGCCCATTTCCTGGGAGAGGTTGCCGATGGGGCAGCCGCAGGTATAGTCCATTTTTTTAAAGTGGCCGATGAACCAGTCAAAGATCTTTTCC
>JAKAGH010000140.1 GCA_021817645.1 Deltaproteobacteria bacterium | reverse complement strand
CAGAACAGCGAACACCGCCGGCAGATGGTGCACTGGTGCAGGTACAGGAACCACTCCTTGATTACGTCTTCCGTCAGGTCCCGGGCTCCGGCGATTTCTCCCAGGATTTTGCCGGCTTTCTTGAAGTACCGCCGGTACACCGAGCGCAGCAGCTCGGCCCGGAGGACCGGCATATTCTTGGGATCACCCGTACCCAGGAAGAAGTGGCATTTATCCGCACAGGCGCCACAGCGCACGCAGATGTCAAAAAAGACCTTCAGGGAGCGGAAGCGGCTGAGCCGGTCCTCCATCCCCTGCAGGATGGTCTCTTTCCAGTTTTCGGGGAGCTGCCAGTCTTCGTCCTGCACATTCCAGGCCCGGGGATAAGGGTAGTCAATCCACTCCATCCACTTGGGGTTGGCGGCATTGACATAGGTGCCCGGCCGTAAGTCCGGTTTGACATCCATCCACCCCTTGGCAGGCGGCTGGTAGTTATTCCCAGGTATCAGTTCTGCTGGTTTTGGAACTTTAGCCATAAAATCATGACTCCTTTTCGACCGGGATATCGGCCTCGATCATGGCTTCCCTAAATCTGTCTTCGTACTCGTCATAGTGGTGGAACTTAACCGGATAATTCCAGGGGTTGACGTGCAACACCCAACGGTTGTTGGCCACCATGTTTCTGGACGGACTCAAGAATACCCCCGGCGCATGCATCAACTTGCTGAAGGGGAAATAGGCAAACAGCACGCTCACCAGGAAGAGGTGGACATAAAAAATGGCGCCGATGCCCGCGGGCACCGTGGGGTGGAGGGTGACCAGCCCCAGGGCCAGCTCTTTCACGGCGATGATGTCCACTTTATAGACGTAGCGCATGAGGATGCCGGAGATGCCGATCCCCAGGATGAGCAGGAGCGGAAAGTAATCCGCGGCCAGGGAAATGTAACGCAAAGTGGGGTTGGTAATGCGCCGGGCCAGGAGATAGAGTGCGGCCACCACCAGAATGACGCCGCTCAAGTAAACTGCGGGCGTGAAGAACTGGAAGAAGCCGTCCACGTGCTCCATCAACTGCAGGGGCAGAGGCACCGGCTCGGTGAAGAAGCGCAGGTGCCGCAGGATCACCACCAGAAAAGCGTAATGAAAAGCGATGGCTCCCAGCCACAGCCACTTGTAGGACCAATGGATCAGGCGGGCGCCTTCGGGATTCTCCGGGTCCTTACGCAGCTCGGTCCGCAGGTTCCGGAACAGGCTGCGAAAAGCCAGGACCTCCAGGGCCATCCGTCCCACCAGGTGCTTGAAGGTGGAGGGGTTGTCTAGTTGCTCCCCCAGGTCCCTTTCGATCCAGGGCAGGGAGCGGTTTTGGCCGGCAGTAGTGGGAATGCGGAAGGGAACCGGCGAGCGGGCCCACTGGATGAGCCGGTAAACCAGTCCTTCCACAAAGATGAGAGCGGCCAGATAGGGGACAATGACCCCGAAAAGGATCTGTAAATTGGCCTGCGCGCCTACATAGGCGACGACGACCAGTCCCAGCACTGCAAACAAGGCCACTAAGAAATGACGCTTAAAAAAATCCATTTACTGTCACCTCGTTTCATGTTGACCGTTGGTCATGCCCTTCCTGCCTCAGGGTCGTCCAGGCTCAGACCGGATTTACGCATCAGCCCGCTGACCCGGTTCTTCACCTCGTTGATCCGGAGTTCGCAAATTTTCTCGCGCCGACGGGTATAGACGTCAAACCCCAGCAGGGAGAGTCCATCGATCCGGGAATCCAGATCCGCCAGGTCCGCGGCTAAATTTTCTGCCTCCAAATCCTCCTCCAGCTCTTCCCGCACGATGTTTTTCAATAAGAAAATGAAGGCCAGGGCCTTGGAGGGGGCACAATCCTGGAGGGCCCGGATGCGGATGACTTCATCCAGGGCGGCGAGGACCTGCTCGGCCTCCATTTCCTGGACCAGAGCATTATAGAGTCCGTCCAGACCCCGGGTCAGCCCGTATCCTATCGGGTTGTCAAAGTTATCTTTTTCCTTCTTCAAAAAGATCGCGGTCTCCGGAGGATAGCCATCATAAAGCAGTTTTATCCACCGGCTTAAGATTTGAGGTTTCTTCTGGGTTAAGAGGTTTGTCAATTTCATCATTTCGGTATTTCGGTTTGGGTAGGAATGGGCTCACGCCCTTACAGGACGTGCTGGGGCTGATTAAGTGAATTTCATCACAAATCGAACCTCCAGATAATTAAGCATATTGGACTTAGGTGTCAAGAAAAAAATAGGTAAAAGCAAATTATCAGGAGAATTAAGGGGATGCGGTGAGATCAGCCTTGCGCCGCGTTTTCCGGGGAAGGGGGTTCTTCTGCTGCGGCTACCGCGTCCGGGGCCGGCTTCTCCTCTTCCCGGAGCCGAAAAGCGATGCGGTCCCGATATTCCAGGAAATCAAACCAATAGAGGTTGCCCAGGAAAACGACGGTCAAGCCGATCAGGTAGCCCTGGTTGTCCCACCCCAGGACCCGGAGCAGGAACTTGGCGGCTACGAAGCAGAAAAAGAGGCGCAGGAAAAAGGCGAAGAAGACCTTCATATATCCATTTCTAACCTGTCTGCCCTGGAATATCAAGGGGCTAATGGGCTTGTGGAGACGGGGGGAGTGAGCAGTAAGCAGTGAGCTGCGAGCAGTGAAAAAAGAATAGGGAGTGTTGGGGTGGGGTGAGATATTCTTGGCATAGATGCCAACTCCTCCCCCTCCCCCAGCCCCCTCCACCAGGGGAGGGGAGGTATTAGCCTCGATATTGGGAGGTGTTCCAGCTTTTCCTGCTCACTGGTTACCGTTCACTGCTCACTTTAAAAAGCCATTTCCGGGGACCAGATTTCGCAGACCTTACCGGAGAGTTCCGGGCTGGGCTTCAGGGTCTTCTTCCCCGGCTCCCAGCCCGCGGGGGTGGCCTCTCCCTGGTTTTCTCGCACATAGGCGCAGGCCTTGACCTGGCGGATCATTTCCTGGACATTGCGGCCCACCGCGGGGGCCAGGATCTCCAGGGCCTGGAGCACGCCGTCGGGATCGATGAGAAAGCGGCCCCGGATATCCACCCCGTTTTCTTCGTCATAGACCAGATATTCCGTGCCGATGCGTCCCCCCGGGTCGGAGAGCATGGGAAAGGGCAGGCCCCCGGGGACGATCTGGGAGAGCTCCCCTTCGGACCAGACCTTGTGGGTGTAGGGGCTGTCCACGCTGACTGCCAGGACCACCGCACCCAGGGCCTTGATTTCATCGTACTTGGCGGCAACTGCCGTCAGTTCCGTGGGTCAAACAAAGGTAAAATCTCCGGGATAAAAATAGAGCATGACCCACTGCCCCCGGTAGTCAGTGAGCTTGATTTTGCGGATTTCCCCGTTTTCATAGGCGCTGGCCTCAAAGTCAGGGGCCGTTTTGCCGACGCGCAAGGTCATGATGGTTTCCTCCTCATATTAAGGTAAAAGTTGAGGACTTTTAGCTTAATATGGACATTGACCCGCGGGGTTCAATAGCAGAGGAGCATCAGAGCCACTTTTTTTGGTGGAAATAAATGACCATGGACAGGGCGATGGTCAGCATCAACCCCAGGGCTGCGGGATAGCCCCAGACCCATTCCAGTTCCGGCATGTGTTTGAAGTTCATGCCCCAAACCCCGGCCAGAAAGGTCAGCGGCATGAAGATGGTGGCGATGACCGTCAAGACCTTCATCACTGCATTGAGCCGGTTGCTGATGCTGGAAAGATAGATATCCAGCATGCCGGAGAGGATGTCCCGGTAGGTCTCGATGTTGTCAATGGCCACAATGGTATGGTCGTAAACATCCTTGAAATAGATGCCGGTGGCCTCCTGGATTAGGTCCGATTCCCGACGGTCCAAGCGGCCGATCACCTCTCGCAGCGGCCACACGGACTTGCGCAGCATGATCATGTCGAATTTGAAGCGGTGGATATCCTGGAGGGTCTCCGGGGTGGCCCGCTTCACCACCACCTCCTCCATAAACTCAATGGCCTCCCCTAATTTCTCCAGGACCACGAAATAGTTGTCCACGATTAAATCCATCAGGGTGTAGGCCAGATAATCCGCACCGCTTTTGCGGATACGCCCCTTCGAGGTCCGGAGGCGCTCCAGGACGGGGGCGAAAATAGCCGCGTTATTTTCCTGGAAAGAGATAAGAAAGTTGCTCCCCAGAATCAGGCTGATCTGCTCACTGTTGAGCTCGTCATTTTCCGAATAATCGATCATTTTCAGGACAATGTAGATATAGTCGTCAAAATCCTCGATTTTCGGGCGCTGATCCGTGTTGAGAATATCTTCCAGCACCAAAGGGTGCAGGTTGAAGCAATCTCCCAGTTTTTGCAGGTTCTCCACCGCCTGCAGGCCGTCCACCTTGATCCAGGTGACCCCCGGTTTATCCTTTAATAAAAGACATTCCTCAAAGGAGGCTATCTCCTTTTCCTGAAACTGCTGCTCGTCATATTCCACCAGGGTGATGCTGACCTGCGTATCCACCTTTTCCCCGGTATAGACCAGGGACCCGGGGGGCAGGCCGGCCTTCTGCGTCCGCTTCCTTAAAAGCTTACCCATCTGGATTACTCCTAATCGTTCTACAAGCTACTGGAATAATTTAAATTACTGGTCGGTCCGGGTCAAGGGAAATAAAGAAAGGGCGGGCGGGGGGCGCACAATGTTCGCCTCGCCTAAAAGATACTTTTGATAACGAATTGAGACTTCTGCGAAAGTCCTTCTTTTGTCATTCTGAACGGAGCGCAGCTTCGTTGGGAATCTAGTCTTTATGGGTATCTACGAGATTCTTCGGTCGCTCTGCTTCCTCAGGATGACAATTTAGAGGATTTTCCCAGAGGTCTCGAATTGATATTAGGTGCCTGGTTCCGGTTCTTTGCCGCCGCGGATGGACAAAAACTTCGGGAGTGCTTACGTTTGGGGAAATTATTGCAGGAAAGGCCCTGCCTGACTGCCAGACACAGGGAGAAGAGAGATGCAGACTATTCGCATCCACGAATTTGGCGGCCCCGAGGTGATGCGCCTGGAGGAACTTCCGGACCTCGAGCCCGGCCCCGGACAGGTGGTGGTGCGGGTGAAGGCCGTGGGCGTCAATCCGGTGGATACCTACATCCGGGCAGGCATGTACCCCGCACCGCCCTTCCCCTTCACCCCGGGGTTCGACGCGGCCGGCGAGGTGGCGGCCATTGGGCCGGGGGTCCAACGCGTGGCCGTGGGCCAGAAGGTTTATACCGCGTTCACTTTAAGCGGCGCTTATGCCCAACAAACGCTGTGCGAAGAGGCCCAGGTGCACCCCTTGCCCCTGGGAATCTCCTATGCCCAGGGCGCGTCCCTGGGTGTCCCCTATGGCATTGCCTACCGGGCTCTGTTCCAGCGCGCCCGGGCCTTGCCGGGGGAAACCGTTTTGATCCACGGCGCCAGCGGCGGGGTGGGCACGGCCGCCATCCAGTTGGCCCGGGCCGCGGGCCTCACTGTCATCGGCACCGGCGGCACTCCCCGGGGCCGGGAGTTGGTGAGCCAGCAAGGGGCGCACCAGGTCCTGGACCACCACGCACCGGCTTATCTGGAGGAAGTCCTCAAGCTGACCCAGGGCCGGGGGGTGGAGGTCATCCTGGAAATGCTGGCCAACGTCAACCTGGGAAAAGATTTGAAAGTCCTGGCTCCCAAAGGAAGGGTGGTGGTCATCGGCTCCCGGGGCCCGGTGGAGATAGATCCCCGGGACACCATGAGCCGGGATGCCGCAATTTTGGGGACTTCTCTTTTTAATACCACTCCCCGGGAATATGCCGGTATCCACGCGGCCCTGGCCGCGGGCCTGGAAAACGGCACGTTGCGGCCGGTCATCGGCCGGGAACTCCCCCTGGCGGACGCGCCCAGGGCCCATCAGAAAGTCCTGGAACCGGGAGCTTATGGTAAGATCATTCTGGTTCCCTGAAAATAGGGTGGGGAAAGGGATAAGTAAGCATGAGCAGTGAGCAGTAAAACATCAAACCATGAAAATTACGTAGGTTGCGTCCTACGCACCATTCTTTGGCTTGGAACCAGGAACTCGGAACCTTTTAAACGAGAATAAATCCCATCCGCGGGTCGCCCATGAAAAACAAGGAAGTAGCCAAGCTCTTCACCGAAATCAGCGAGTACCTGGAGATGGATGGGGTCGCGTTCAAGCCCTATGCCTATCAGAAGGCGGCCATGAGCCTGGAGGCCTTGCCGGAGGACCTGGAAGTCATCTACCGCCAGGGAGGCCTCAAGGGCCTGAAAAAAATCCCCGGGATCGGGGAGAGCATGGCCCAGAAAATCGAAGAGTATCTCACCACCGGCAAGATGCAGTATTACGAAGATTTTAAGGCCAAGATGCCCATCAACCTGGAGGAAATCGTGGGCGTAGAGGGCGTGGGGCCTAAAAAAGCCAAGGTCCTCTATGAGCAACTGGGCATCAAGACCCTGGAAGAATTGGAAGCGGCCGCCCAGGCCCATAAGATCGCCCCCTTGTTCGGCTTCGGCCAGAAGACCGAAGACAATATCCTCCAGGGCATCGGCTTTTTGAAAACCGGCAAAGGCAGGTTTCTTCTAGGCGACATCCTGCCCATCGCCCAGGAGGTCCTGGAAAAGCTGAGCAGTTTGCCGGAAGTGGAAAAAATCGACACCGCCGGATCCTTGCGGCGCCTGAAGGAGACCATCGGCGACGTGGATTTTCTGGTCATCTCCAATCATCCCGAGAAAGTCATGGACTTTTTCGTCTCTCTGCCCGGGGTGGTCAAAGTCTGGGGGCATGGGACTACAAAATCCTCGGTGCGCCTCAAAGAGGGCTTTGACATGGACCTCCGGGTCATCCCCCCGGCCAGTTACGGCGCGGCTCTGCAATATTTCACCGGTTCCAAGGAGCACAACATCGCGCTGCGCAAAATCGCCATTGATCAGGGCTATAAGCTCAGCGAATACGGCCTTTTTGCGGGCGACAAACCGGTGGCTGCGGCCACGGAAGAAGAGGTCTACGCCAAGCTGGGCCTGGCCTGGATCCCCCCGGAACTGCGGGAGGACCGGGGGGAGATCGCCGCGGCCCTGGCCGGTAAGCTCCCGGAGTTGATCGGCTCTCAGGACCTCAGAGGGGACTTGCATGTCCACTCCAATTGGAACGGCGGCAAGCAGTCCATCCGGGAGATCGCGGCCGCGGCCCGGGGGCGGGGCTACGAATATGTGGGCATCTCCGACCACACGAAATTTTTGAAGATTGAACACGGGCTGGACGAAGAAAGGCTGCGGCAGCGGAACCAGGAGATTGACCAGATAAATCTGGAATTCCAGAAATCAGGCATCAATTTCACCGTGCTCAAAGGCTGTGAGGCCAATATCATGGCCGACGGCTCCATAGATATCACCGATGCGGCGCTCTCGGAGATGGATTGCGTCATTGCCGGGGTGCACTCCCAATTCAAAATGTCCCGGGAGGAGATGACCCAAAGGCTGATCACCGCGATGGAGAATCCCCACGTGGACATCATTTCCCACCCCACGGGCAGATTATTGCAGAAGCGCGATGAGTACGACATTTACCTGGATAAAATTTTGGAGACGGCCAGGGCCACCCGCACAGTCTTGGAAATCAACGCCTATCCGGAAAGATTGGACTTGAATGACCTGAATATCCATACCTGCAAACGTCTGGGCCTCAAAATGGTGATTAACACGGACGCCCACCAGGTGGACCAGCTGCGGTTCATGCGCTACGGCATCGCCCAGGCCCGCCGCGGTTGGGCCGAAAAAGAGGATATCATCAACGCCTGGCCCGCGGCTGAAATGTTAAAGATGCTGAAGTGATTCTGAGTGAGCAGCAAGCAGTAAGCACTTGAGCAAAGCGAAGGATCTAGTGTGACGTCCCAGAAATGCCTTACATAACTTGGTTCGTCTTTCTCCCTCCCCCTTCGAGGGGGGGGAGGGTCGGGGTGGGGGTGGTGTCTTTTTGCTGATTACAGCCACTTAGCCAAAGTCGTCCCCCTAACCCTCTCCC
>JAKAGH010000139.1 GCA_021817645.1 Deltaproteobacteria bacterium | reverse complement strand
ACGATCTCGAATTCCACTTCCTGGTCTTCTTCCAGGGTGCGGAATCCCTCACCCACGATGTTGCTGTGATGCACAAAAACATCCGGGCCGTTTTCCTGGGAAATGAACCCGTAGCCCTTGGCATCGTTGAACCACTTGACCTTACCTTTTACACTCATTCTTGAAACCTCCAAAAATTTCCCCCAAATGCTGGGGGAGCACCCCAGGTAAAAAAAGGGGACGACCGGTAAACCGTTCCCCCTGCTGCCATAGCTGCGGCAACATTTCCACCTGTGATGCTAGTTAAATTTTATAGAAACAAACTTTTTTGTCAAATACTTACTCGGACGTTTTTTCATTCTCTGGAAAAAAAGACGAAACGCCGCATTAAATTCGGTAAGGAAATTGCAAGACCAATCTAGCAGTGGCGACTAGGCTAGGAACGTATTGTTTAGATTGGTTATTGTTGCCTAGGCTAAATTAGGTATTTATGCCGATTGTTCTTGAGAGAAATTTAATCGCATATTTAATCATGCCGGGAAGCTCGCCCGTTTCTTAGGAGGAAAAAAGTGCCTAGAGATTGGAAAAGCGGCAAAGAAATCATCACCCGGTGCTGTTCTTGCCAGAAAATTCCTAATGAAGCCGGTGAATGGCAGGACCTGGCAGAATCCCCCGGGGAGATGCAGGAAGCTTTATTTTCCCACACCGTTTGCCCTGCTTGTCTGGCATTACTTTACCCGGAGTTGGTGTCTCCTGGAGCCTTGACTGGCAGGGGAAAAAACAGGCCGCTGTGCCGCGATTCTTAATGGGAAAAAACTCCTGCCTTTTAGTTTGATGCCAGCACTACCCCACCGCGCCGGCTCACCCGAGACAAGCAGGCAGCGGGTCAGCCGCTGTATTTATTGACCCCCAGGGTTAACAATTCCGCGGCCACCTGTTGTTCAAAGGAAGCATCGGTCAGCGCCAACAGATGGGAGGCATCGTTCATGGCGATCTCCATCCAGGGCAGCCCCTGGGCATCCTCATACAACCTGTAGGTTGCCGCCATGCCGACACGCACCTTTACCAGCCGGCAATAAAGAGTAATATCTTCGCCGCTGATCAGCGTGAACCTTCTGATACGGAATTGCTCGTCTGGCGGCGGCACAGCCGTTCCTCCGGGCCACTTGTCCTGCCACGTCGGCCTATCCCTTAAATTTAAGGGCTTAATCCCAGCGCGCCATCATTAAGACTGGAATTGTGGGGGCACACCGCGGGCACACCGCGGGCGCGCCCTCATCCCGGGCGGACGCCTGAGTCCGCCCCTGTCCAAAAATGGTCGTTTGCCGGCGACTCAATAGCAAGTTCCGGCATATCTCAAGTTTTGCTTCTCGGGGGGATCCAGGCAATCAATTTTCGGTCTGCCATCCCCCTCCTCTTTGGCATTAACGATGGTGTTCGCAGCCTCCATGCTCGCGCCGTTCGTGGTGTTCGAAGCGCTCGTGGCGTTCGTGCTCCTCGTGCTCCCGCAGTATTTCTCCCCCTATTTCCGGGACGCCATAAAAGAAGAACTGGGTATACGGGTCGGCATAGGGCGCGGAATAATAGGTGCAATAGTTATATGGGTCACAGTATTGATAACCGGGAGGATAATACGGCGGCGGCTGCCCATGAGCCGGGCTGATGCCCCAGTCACAAGATCCGCCCCCCCAACCTGCCAGGATGAGGACCAGCCCCAGAGACAAGACTAATTTTCTCATAGGGATTCTCCTTAAAAGGGATTCTCCTAAAAATTTTTCGAGATGAATGACTACGGCGAGTGCTGCCGCGCCGGAGCTCATTTCTTTTGGTGCTTTTTCATCATCTGCCGATGCCATTGCCACATTTCCATCAGGTACTTTCCCTGCTCCACGGGGGTCATCAACGCGAGTTCCTCGTCCCGCTGACTTTTAAAAGAGGCAAAAACCTTCTCCTGACCGGAGGTGAGCGCAGTTACCAGGTCTTTAATCTTGGCCTCGTCCGGTTTGGGCGCGGCCAAGGCCGCCTGCAATTCATCCCGGCTTTTCTTTAAACCGGCGAAAAGGTCTTTACGCTCCGCCCCGTATTTATCCTCCAAGGCCAGCATGGCCTTTTCTTTCTCCGGGGCCAGCTTCAGTTTCTTGATCATTTGGGACCTTTGTTCTTTGAACTTTTTGGCCATGTCCCCTTGGCTCCCGCCCAGCGCCGGGCTCACCAGGGCCGCACTCAAGAGACCGCAGAGCGCCGCCAATTTCCAATTAAACTTAACTTTCATGTTCTCCTCCTGTGGGTAAGAGTCTGAAACCCCTTGAAGGTGTTTTCCCAGGAATGGTCAGAGATCGGAGCGGTAGCAGGGGTTACTTAGAAAGCGTTTGCTCCTGAGAACCTTCTTGGTTTCCTGCTCAGGAGATACCCTTAAGTTAGGGGTGATTTTCCCGGTGTCAACGCCGCGCGGTCAGGACCGGGAACTTATCGAGCCCTGGGAACTCCATCAACCCAGGCTATTTCTGCATTTTCCCTGGTCCAGCCGCGGGCGCGCCCGCCAAATTCCCGGGGGAAAATCGGCAAAAGATGATGCATCTATCGGGCGGTTTATGATATCTAGCAGGCGGCCGGACACGGGGGCTGCCCGAAGAGCATTCTTCTGGTTTGATCCCCGGTCCCCCCGCCCTCGGCCCCCGCGGCGGCACGGACTGCCGCATACCTCACGAAAAGCAATGGAGACAGGAGAATCATCATGAAATTTGAAGAAGCCCCTGAAACGATTGATACTTTGTACGATAAAATCAAGAAACAATATTTTCCTTATTTAGCCAATGCGAAGATATTGTTTCTGGTTAGTAAAAAAAAGATGATGAGAAAGGGCAGGATAGTCCTGGGCCAGATCGTTAAACCTTCTGCTTTGGTGAAATATCTGAGTAGGAATGAGGCCCCTGATGATGGTTATGATTATATTATGTATTTGGATCATAAACTGATCAACCATTGCGAAGAAAGTGACATTGAACGAGTATTGAGACATGAGCTGAGACATATCTTCTATGACTCTGATAGTAAAAACCCCTTTAAATTGATAGACCACGATTTTAATGATTTCTATGATGAGGTGGAACTGAATAAGGATGATCCTAATTGGGCCAACCGGGTAGCCAGAACCGTGTCCTTGATTTATGACCAGGAGAAGGATCAAATGTAACCATACCTGCCCGGCCCGGCGCCATGACCCAGGGGCCTGCCTGGCACTGAGCAGCAGGCCCCGGTTTCTTTAGATTTCCTCTGGGCCAAGAACTTCCTAACCGTTTGATCGCAACCTGGTATAAGACACCGCCATTTCCTATCTACAGTCAAATGTAGATGGGGTCAGTGGCGGCAGCGTGGCCGAAGCCTCTCAGGAAGAGACGTTGGCTATCTTGGGCAGCGCCTTGACCGCGGTGGCAACGATTTCCGGAAGAGCCTGATCCTGCGCCCGGGAGGCACGCAGGTCTACCGTGACCCGCAGGGCTTTCAATCCCTGGGCCCCTTGTAAATCCTCCAAGTCCACATCCTCCGTCCCGGCCTTCAGGTAGCCGGCAGCCTGGAGATAATCGATATATTCCAGGTATTCCAGACGCTCCTGTTTTTGAGAGTAGACAATGGCAATTTTGCCCGGTTGGGTTAACCGCTCGGACTTGCCTTTGATTACCGCCTTGTCGATGCGTTTTTTGATGATCTCATGGCGGATATCGTAAGCCCCCTCCACTTCGAAGTGCCGCTCATCCGGACTGAAGAAGATGGAGAGCGGGGAATCCTGGACCAAAATAAGATGGGTAGTTTCCAGGGGCACCGGCAGGCTGCCTTTGATTTCCTCAGTGCGGCGCACCACTTCACAGGTCACCATGAGCTGCCACAGGCGCAGATTTTTCAGATACAAGGGACTGAAATTCCCGTTTTCCACCATGTCCGCACCGATATAGATGGTGTGTTCCACCCCGTCGGTCTTAAGCTTTTCAAAATAATGGGGGAAATATTCCTGGGCCTTGGCCTCCTCCTGATCCAGATACGCGGCAATAGTTTCATTAATGAGTTTGAGACTTTCTTCAAAGTCTCGCCGGCTCCGGTAAATCGTCCTCATCTCCTGATCCAGCGCGGCCCGGTAAGCGGCGATCTTCTCGGCCACCGGCGCGCCGAAGTTTGCCAATTGGTCAAAAATGGGTTCGACTTCCTGCTGGATGAAAAGCGGTTTGGTGGCCTCGTCCCCCGCACTCAGGCCGACTTTCAGCCCCTTGATATGCTTGTCCAGGCGATGGCTGAAGGCCGCCAGAATCGGCAAGGGCCGGTGTTCATAGGCGAGCTCCAGGATTTCCCGGGCCAGGCGGAAATGTTCGATAAGATCTGTCTGGATCGCAGTGTTGCGATGATCGCTGGACATCCTGATGTCCGAAACGCCGAAAAGGGGATAAATTTGATGGAAGACAATGGGTTCCAGGCCTGAGCCCCCTTCGTCCTTATGCTGGATATAGCGCAGGGCTGCCTGCTGAAAGCGCCATTCCACCGCAGGGTGGATCGCGGTGAACTCCTCTTTGATGACGGCTTGAATTTTTTGGTTCAGTTGCTCCAGGCTGCGATTCAAAGCCACGGCGAACAGCGGCAGAACCGGAGCCAGATTGGCCGTGTTCAGGGCGTTCAGCGCCCCGGCGCGGGTGGACTTGAGCATCAAAGTTCCCAGAAGCCGATCCTGGTGGATGAGGGGAGCAATATAAATACTCCGGAAACCGTGCTCCAGTGTGCGCTCTTCCAGGATCGTTCTCTTGGGATATTGATGCAGATCTTCCACGACCAGCGGCTGGCCCTGGTCCAGCGCCTGGGAAAAAACCGACCCTTTGAATTCACTTCTTTGGTAATGCGTCGCATTCTCCAAAATGCAGCTCGTTTCCGGCTGTCTATGGGCATGCGGCAAGAGGAGAATCTGTTCACCCCGGATAGCGGCCAAACCAAGGGTAAGGTCCTGCTCTTGCAAGTAGATCTGCAATTTTTCCTGCAAGCTGGCAAATCCATCCCGCTGAAAAATCGCCTCCCTTTCGAACAGATCCGCCTGCAGGGCCGATAACATCTCCCGAGCCGTCACATCCGCAGCCCTGAAAACGCCAAAGCCTTGAAATTCAAAGTTTTCCGGGGGTATCAGCTCCATCCATACTTTCAGGTCATTGACATTAGCCAGAAGCTTACTCCGGTCTTCTGCCGTCAAAACACCGGGGGCCCCGAGCACCTTGATCTCCAGGAATTTGGGGTCCAAGGAGATATTGAAAAAACGATCCAGTCCGGTTTCGGGGCTTCGGGCTTTGGCAATCAGGGGGAAATCCCAGGTGAGGTCAAGGCCGTAAAATTTCCTCATGATGAAAATAAACGCCTTGAGGGTCAGCCCCCACTGCCACTGCTGCGGGTCGACGTTCAATTGCGGCGTAAACCCTTGTCCCTCCATCTTGAACAGGGTCTTAAAAGCCGGGGTGGCATAGAAGCCGGTGAACTGGAAAGGCACGAAGGCCGCGGCGCAATCGCTCTCCCAAAACGCCGGCGGGAAGACCACGCTCATCAACAGATCAATGAGGGCCTGGTGATGGTCCAGGATGGTGAGATCTTCGATGGGTTCCCGCAGCTCCGGCGATTTCTCTAATTCTTGGAGGATAAACGGCCCCAGGGAATTCATCCCGCATTTACCTTCGGCTAACAACTGTTCCCAGAAATCCAGCAGCGGCTTCAGGCTGAGTCTGCTCCGGAATGGGAATTTATCCTTTCGCGGTCTCATTACGTCCTCTTGATAAAGTTCAAACTGATTGAATATATTTTACCGATAACCTAATCACTCGTAAATATCCGATCAAGAGCCATGATCCTCTGTTGTCTGCAGGATAAGAGTGTGCCTGGACCTCATTCTGCCTAAGAAGAACTGGAGCTCAGGAGCATGGAAGCAGTGATCTACTAATGGCCCCCTTGACCATGCCTCAATCAAGAAACCGGGATCCTAAAAGAAATCTTGGTGCCAATTCCTTTTTGACTTTGCATTTCCAAGGCTCCTCCCAGCATCCGTACCCTTTCCTCCATGGCGACTAGCCCAATCCCCGTTTGCCAACGGCTCGGGGCCGGGCCTGCTTCAGGTCAAATCCCTTGCCGTTATCTTCCACGGTGAAAAAAGACTGTGCCGTTCTCTCTTTTTATCGTAACGGCTATCCGGGCAGCCTGAGCGTACTTGGCGATGTTGCTAAGAGATTCCTGAAAGATCCGGTAGATGATAATTTGGGCCTGGGAGGATAGCAGATCCCGGTCCTCTTCTAGGTCCAGAGAAAACTTAGTGCCGTGGAGGGCGCCGAACTCCTTAAAAAGACGTTTCAGGGCCACAAATAGACCCAGGTCATCCAAGGTGGTGGGGCGCAAATTCATGCATAATCGACGTACATTATTGACGATACCATCGATAAATGCGATTTGGGGAACCAGTTTTGGTCTCAGTTCCGTCAGGTATGCAGGCTCTTCTCTCTCAATGATTGTCTGCAATTGCAGTTTCAAGGCTACCCAAGATTGCCCCAGGTCATCATGCAAATCCCTGGAGATCCTCCGCTCCCGTTCCTGGGCGGTGAGCAGTTGGGGCCAGATAGCGCAGGTTACGCGCCGATTCCTCCAGTTTCTCCTGGGTCTGCTTACGCAGGGTAATGTCGCTCACCACGGTGCAGTACCCCGAGAACCAGAAGGGGAGATATGTCTCCAGCCAGGAAACCGGGCGCGGTGAACCTGAGTCTCTAGGTCGGAACCGTTATCCTCTGTGAATAAGCTCAGGATGTTGCTAAACTCAACCAGGGCGGCATTCTCCCCGGCGGTATCAAGCTCTCCAAGGTGACCCACGCCTTGCAGCAAATTGCCGGTTTTCCCGGAATGAGCGTCATTGAGATAAAAGGCTTTGGCCGCGGCAAGGTAAGAGAGCCCGGAGATAAGGTCATCCGGGAATTTGTCCCCAAGGTCCGTCTGGAGATGGTAACGAGTTGGCTGAGGAAGTAGTATGTGCCATTGCCAAAGCCGCCCGCACCGGAAATCCCGGAGACGGCGTTATCTTCGTCCTCCCGGTGGAGCAGGCTATGCGTATCCGTACGGACGAGAGGGGTAGAGAGGTGGTCAGGTCGGAAAGAGATGAAGTAACAAAAGAATGCTGAACTCCAAAGAAAAAGAAATTGTCAAAGAAACTTAACGGTCCAGGGTCTCGCATGCGGGGATGACCCCGGTTACTGAATCAGGAGGAGAGAAATGACGTATCAGCGGTTGCTTGGATTCTTAACCATGGCATTTATCTTGGCTGCTTGCAGCGCTCCGCTTCAAGAGCATAGTTACCTGCAAGAATACGGCTATCAAGGCGGCAGAGGCCAGGGATTCCGCATGTTGCCTTATCGAGTCTCCCAAGAGGTTCATGCCTGTGTGACCGGGAAGATCAGCGGAAACATAGCCCGCCTCCGGGTCGAAACCTTTTCCCAGGACATGGAGCCGGGGTTGGCCATGGATGTACAAACTCCCGATAAGGGGCTGGTGCATGTCCACTTGGGTCCCCTTTGGTTCCTGGAGCGCCAGGAGGCCGACCTAAAACCGGGGGACGAAGTAACCATCCAGGGGTTTTGCTATAAACTGGCGGGCCAGGAACGACTCCTGGCCGGTGAGGTCACACACAAGGACCACACCTTGCGATTGCGGGATACCCAAGGAAATCCCTATTGGGAGGCCTGGCGGAAAAAATAAATTTGATAGATTAAAGACCTCATTCCCTGGAGCCTCTGCGAAAAACAATTTGATCTTGGTGGGTGGCAGGAGTCGCAACCCCTGCCACCCCCATCTTACCGCAGTAGGGAGACGCCGGCCATCTTCCCCAGCGAATGGGGAACTGAGTGTCCCTTGCCAATCTCGCCTTCCATATATCTTGCCACATCCGCAGTTATCCTTATGGGATAAAAGAATCCATATCTGATCTGGATATGGAAGGTTTTTGGTCTAGCCCGGCAATGGGCCAGCCAGATCATCCCCTTGT
>JAKAGH010000138.1:1191-8070 GCA_021817645.1 Deltaproteobacteria bacterium | reverse complement strand
ACGGCTGAAACCTTCCCTGGAAAAGTTGGGCTTCGAGGTGGATACCTTCACCCGCAGTTTCGAAGCCATGCAGGCGGTGGAGAAGTCCCGGTATGACATCATCGTCACCGACCTGAAAATGGAAGGCATGGACGGCATGCGCTTTCTCCAGGAAGCCAAGAAGCTGTATCCGGAGACGGAAGTGATCGTCATCACCGGCTTCGCCACCATGGAAACGGCCAAGGAATCCTTTAAGAAAGGGGTTTTCGATTTCATCGCCAAGCCCTTCAACCTGAATGAGATTCAGAAAGTGGTGCAGCGCGCTGCGGACAAGATCCGGGGCGCGGGCCGGTAATTTGCGGCTCACCGGCCTGAAAACTAGGTCTCACGCAAAGACGCAAAGGCGCAAAGAAAGGCGCAAATATAATGTAGGGTGGGCATTGCCCGCCAATTCTTCAGCGTCTATCTGCTTTTGATAATATTTGTTAGCCAACAGCTCATGAAGAATCGAGTGAGAGATAAAAGGAGGAATGACCTGTGATCAAGGCATTGGTCTCCATTGAGGTGGACCTGGCCGCCAGCCGGACTATCCGGTTCGCCTGCCAATTGGGTAATTTTATGCCGGTGGAGTTGCATCCCGTGTACATCAAAGAATCTCCGCCCCGGGAGCTGTCCATCGGTTCCGGTTGGGCCCGGCACCACTGGGAGCAGGAACTCATCAAAGACGGCCAAAAAGAGATTTCCGAATGGATCGCGTCGGAGATTGACTATAGCCCGGTGGTCAAGCTGATGGAACCCCGGGTGGTGTACGGCGACCGGGATGCGGAACTGCTGAAGATCATGGAGCAGGAACCCTTCGATCTTTACGTCGAGGGCGCCCGGTTTCCCTGGAACCAGACCATGCTCTATCAGAAGATCCATTCCCGGCTCTTCCAGCGGGCGCCAATGCCCATCGCCCTGGCGCCGGTGCTGCGAAAGATGCACCGGCTCCTGGTGCCGTGTCTGGATGCGGCCGGGACCCGGGCCCTGGGGCAGGCCGTACAAAAATTCTGGTCGGGCTGTTCCCTGCCGGTGAGCCTGTCCCTGCTTAAAGGACAGGAAGCGGTGTTGCAGCCGGAGGTCAAGCGGGTTCGGGAAGCTCTGGAAAAGGCGTCCTGCCAGGTGGGGCCGGACGAGGTCTTTACCGCGTTCCCAGCGCCTCCCACGGATGAGTACCTGCGGGCCTACGGCCTGGTGGCGCTGGCCCTGGAGCGGGGCGGCACCAAGGATGATCCCCGGCTGGAATGGTTGTCCCGGTTCAAGGCGCCCCTGCTCCTGGTGCTTTATTAACCGCGGGAAGGTTTAAGGGGGAAAGTCATGAGAATCCTGTTTGCTGGAGATGAGCAGCCTTACAGCGCCTACGCCCTCAAGGAAGCGGCGAAGCTGGCCATGAACACCTGGGCCGACATGACCCTGTTGGGGATCCAACCCGGCGGCGGGGCCGCGGCCGCGGTGGACCCGGCCCTTAATCTGGCGCTCACCCGCTACCGGGAGTCTTTCCTGAACGCCTGGGAAGGCGAGGATTCGCCCTATGCCATGACCAACTGGCAATACGAGTGGCTCCCGGTGAAAGAGGGAGTCCTGGAAGAAAAGCTGGTCTGCCGCGGCAGCAAGAAGGATTTCAAGGTGCGCCTGCGCCTGGGGAACGTGGCCGCGGGCATCCTGGCGGAAGCCCGGGAGGGGGGCGGCGATCTCATCGTCCTGGGCTGCTCCCGGAGCGGCGGCAGCCAGTGGGCCGGCTCTCCCGGGGTTCCCCAAAAGGTGGCCGCGGACGCGGAGTGCTCCGTGCTGCTGGTGAAAGAGGAACAGCCCATCACCAGGATCCTGGCCTGCCTGGACCAGACGCACGTCAGCCAGTCGTCGCTGGAGATTTTGAACCAGATGGTCACCCTCCATGGGGCCCAGTTGGAGGTCATCGGCCTCAACCCGGAGGGCGGGCTCAAGAAAGAAGTCTATACCCGGCTGATCGAAGTGGGGGATTATTACCAGGAGCGCAACATCAAGGTGACCACCCGCATCACGGAGATCGCCGATTTTGAGAATTTTATCGCCAAGGAGACGCAACAGGATTTGCTGGCCCTGTGGATGGGCAAGAAGTCGCTGCTCCAGCGGTTTTTCCCCAGGGATTGGGTGGGCCGCTTTGTGGCCAAGTCCCAGACCTCGGTTATGGTCATGCGGTAACAGGTTGTTGAAGAATTATCTTCATATGGAAGTTCAGGGCCTCATAGCCAACCAAGGGTGTTTAAAGTCCCCCTTTGGAAAAGGGGGATTTAGGGGGATTGCGGGGGCTGATCAAATCCCCCCTACCCTCCTTTTTCAAAGGGGGGGAATAAAACCTCGTCCAATCAGGCTTTCAAATTATTTTTCAACAGCCCGGTAGAAAGAGCCTATCTGAGAAAAATTTCCCTGATGCGGTTCAGGAGGGAGGCGATATGAAGATTCTGGTGGGGGTGGATAAAAGCGAAGAATCGCAGATGGCCCTGCGCTACGCCTGTCATCTGCTGGAACACTTTGCGGCCCAGGTGGACGCCCTGTACGTCAAGCCCGATGTGGTGGCGATGGCCAGGGAAGGCGCTTATGCGCCTTTTACCACCAGGACGGAGATCGAGCGGCAGGTGGAAAAGGAGGCCGGCTCCGTAGTGGAAGAGATTATCGAGGCCTGCGAGGTCTGTCTGGGGGGGAAAATCCCCTGCGAACCCTGGGAAGGGGTGGGAGACCCGGCTGAAGAGATCATCCGGCTGGCGGACGAAGGGCGCTATGACCTGATCGTGATGGGCGGCAGCGGTAAATCGGCGCTGAAGGGCCTGCTCCTGGGGGCGGTCGCCGCCAAGGTGTTGCACCACGCCAAGCAGCCGGTGCTGATTGTCCGCAATTACCGGGAAATTCAGCGCATCCTGGTGGCCTACCGGGGGTCCCACTGCGACCAGGGGGCCCTGGAATTCATCGCCCCCCTCTTCGCCAAAAAGAAGCCGGAGATCACCATCATGCATGTCCAGGAAACCGCGCGGGGGGAGTCCCAGGAGTACGCTGAAGCCTGCGTCATGAGCGGCCGGGAGACCTTGCAGGAACTGGGTTATGAGCCGGTCACCAAGACCGCGGCAGGTGATTTCGAAGAAGAAGTCCTCAAGGAAGTGGCGGTGGGGCGTTACGATCTGGTGGTGCTGGGGGCCTACGGGCATCGCCTGCCCAAGTACCTGCCGGTCATCAGCGACGAGGCCCTCAACCTGGCCCGCCTGACCACCCGGCCAATCCTGGTCTTCCGGGAATTGGGGGAAGATTAAGAGCTTACAACAGCTTGGCCCCCAGTTCCGCCACGTCCGATCTCTCCCCCTTGATCAGGGTGATGTGCCCGGAAATACCCTTGTCTTTGATTCTTTCCACCAGATAGCTGAGGCCGTTGGAAGACGCGTCGAGATAGGGATGGTCGATCTGTTCCGGATCGCCGGTGAAGACGATCTTGCTCCCCTTGCCCACCCGGGTGAGGATGGTTTTAATCACATGGGGGGAGAGGTTCTGGCTTTCGTCACAGATAATAAACTGCCGGGGAATGCTGCGGCCCCGGATATAAGTCAAGGCCTCCAATTCGATCTTGCCGTTATTCAAAAGATAATCGGAGCAGCCGTTGGGACGGACGTGCTCGTTGCAGAGAAACTCCAGGTTGTCATAAATCGGCTGCATCCAGGGCCGCATCTTATCTTCTTTATCCCCGGGGAGATACCCTAAATCGTTGCCCAGAGGCACGATGGGCCGGGTAATCAGCATCCGGTTATATCTGCCGTCTTCCTCGAAAATTTTTTCCAACCCGGCGGCCAGGGCCAGGATGGTTTTCCCGGTCCCGGCTTTGCCCACCAGGGTGACAATCTTGATGTTGTCATCCAACAGCAGGTCTAGGGCGAATTTCTGCTCTTTATTCAATGACTTAATGCCATAAACCGTCTTGCCGTCATAAAACAATTTGTTCAGCCGGTTGCCGTAATATCGGGCCAGGGCGGAAACCGAGGGGTTTTCATGGACCTTCAGGATACAAAACTGGTGGGGATAAAGATTATTTTGACTGAAGTCGACGAAACCTTCTTGATAAAACCGGTCAATATCTTTTTCGGAAAGATATAATTCGCGCACTCCATTATATAACTGCGCGTAATCAACTTTATCACTATAGAAATCTTCAGTGGCAATTCCCAAAACATCGGCTTTGATGCGCAGATTCAGATCCTTGGTCACCAGCACCACCGGATCAGCCTCATTATTGGTGAGATGATAGGCCAAGGCCAGGATTCTGTTGTCGACACTATTTAAATCGACTCCCTCCAAAAGATCGTAGGTTTTGGCGCCGTTAAGTTCAATCTTAACCGACCCCCCATTGGGTAGCGCCACTCCTTCCGACAGGCGGCCGATGAGCCTCAAATCATCCAGCTTTCTGGAAGCATCCCGGGCGTTTCTGCCGACTTCATCGCCTCTTCTTTTGATCCGATCCAATTCCTCGATGACCGAAAGGGGCAGGACGATAGCATTATCTTCGAAAGAGAATAAAGACTCAGGGTCATGCAAGAGGACGTTGGTATCCAGGATATAAGTTTTTCTCATCATTCCCCTTTCGTATTATTAGACAACTTTGTTGCTAAATATCATTTGAAATATTAAATATGAGATGTCTTTGCAGCGTTACATTGGTAAATATTTTACATTATAATACCAGATATCGGCTATTTTGTGAAGAGTTTTCGCAAACCTGCTGGTGGCTGGACACACTTACTCGCTCGGCGCTGGGGTAACATTAACAAATTCCTAACAAATAAATTCAAAAAACCATAATTATCCAGAGTATCCACTAGATATTACTCTTCTTATTGATTACCGTGGGTTAGGCGCTACTTTGCCGCATTATATCCTCTTGCAGGTCGAATCCCGCCGGCAGGCCGACAGGCAGCCAGGGGCCGATCAGCTTGCCGCCCCAGGCGCTACTGCAGGAGGCCGGAGCCAAAAAATGTATGGGGCGCATGCGGCCTGGGCTCTACACCAAAGAAAAAGGGGTGGCAATCAGATCATTGCCACCCCTGATAATTTTAGCAAATTTTGGTGGAGCTGAGGGGATTTGAACCCCTGACCCCTTGAATGCCATTCAAGTGCTCTTCCAGCTGAGCTACAGCCCCAGGCCCAAAAGTGTTTTTAACAAAAGCCCCGGAGACTGTCAAGTACCCGGAAAACAAATCTTCCTCCACCGGAGGGAATTTCAGCTCCTCCGGGAATCCCTGGGAGGCTGAGGCAACGGAGATTTTCCGGGAAAACGGGGAATCACAATTTATCGGCTAAGCCCAAGATTCTTCCCGCCGGGGCGCGGTGTTCCCAATGTCGGAAAAAAATATTCTGGAAGGATTAGGTATAAAATACCAGGAAATTATGGGAAATTGGCCCGGGGCCGCAGCAGAACTCCCGGCAGCTTGAGCGGCCGGGCCGGGACGCCTGGCTCACCTTTTCCTTGCACGCGGCAGCCGGGGCAGAGGGTTCCAAGGAAAGGGAATTGGAGTTGACCGGGAATAACGATTATTTTATGATATTCGGGATAAAGATTGGGATAATTTGATTAAAATCCGGCTTAGGCCGCGATTGACTTAATGTTGAGGAACTTGATGCTATCTGCAGAAAAGATTAATGTTCTTTTTGTAATAAAGCCGGTGCAATGGAGTGGCGCTGATAAAGTTTTATTGGATGTGGCGACATGTCTAAATAACGACAAATATCAAGTCATCTTTGCCATAATTGGTCTTCATCCCGCGGAAGAGGCGGTGATTCCTGCAACATTCCCGCAGATAAGATTCGACATGCCCAACTTGCACGGCTGGCGGCAAGTTATTTTTTCTCTGCGGCTCGGTTGGGTGATACATAAATATAAGATCAAAATTATTCATATGAACAGTTATCATCCGGGCAATTATTGCCGGCTGGCCGCGTTTTTGGCGCGCGCGCCGATTATTATCGACCACTGGCATGGATTTAATCGCTTTAGCTGGAAAAGAAGGACACTCTGCCGTCTTTATAATTCTTTTACCGATCTCAGTTTCGCGGTTTCGGAACTGGTGGGGCAGTACGTGCAGGAGCAATGCGGGACGGACCCGGCGCGGCTCAAGGTCCTGTATAACGGCGTCGATCCCGCCCTCTATGCCGGAAAAAGCCAGGCTGCCAAAGTCCGGCAGGAATTGGGGCTGCCCCCGGAAGCGCCGGTGGTGGGCCTGGTGGCCCGCCTGGACCACCGGGCCAAAGGCCACCTGGAAATGCTCCAGGCCCTGTCGCTTCTCAAAGGGCGGCATACTATTCACGCTTTGATGGTGGGGGGCGGGCGGCGGCAGGAGGAGATGCGGCAGCTCGCGGCCTCCCTGGGCTTGGCCGAGGTGGTGCATTTCCTGGGGAACCGCCGGGATGTTCCGGAGTTGCTGGCGGCCATGGATATTTTTGTGCTGCCCAGCCATAGCGAAGGCGTGTCCCTGGCCGTCCTGGAGGCCATGGCTGCGGGTTTGCCGGTAATAGTCAGTGCGGTGGGCGGGTTGCCGGAGATCGTCCAGCAGGGAGAAACCGGACTGTTGATTCCCCCGAAAGACCCGGAGGCCCTGGCCCACAGCCTGGCTCGGGTCCTGGAGGAGCCCGGGCTGGCCCAAAGCCTGGGACAAAAGGCCCGGGAGCACGTGCAAGAGAAATATTCTCTGGAGCGGATGGCCCAGGTGGTCAATGCCGCGTATGATGAGCTGGTGCAGAGGAAACTAAAAGATCAGGACTAAATAACAAGTTCGCTTCTTTGAGTAATAAGCCGAAAAGTCCGGCGTTTATCGGCGTGCCGCGCGGGCGGGATGATTACCCACACGACAC
>JAKAGH010000138.1:0-1181 GCA_021817645.1 Deltaproteobacteria bacterium | reverse complement strand
TTTAACCGCCAATGCACGCCGATGAACGCCGATAAATAATTTCACGTCGCCTTTACTCATCTGAGATTATGACCATTATTCCCCAACGTACCATCAAGATCCTCCAACTCCTGGTGACCATGCCCGTGGGCGGCGCGGAGATCATGGTAGCCGACCTCGCCGGAGGCCTGGACCCGAAAAGGTTTGAGGTAATCACCGCCTGCCTGGGGGAGCCCGGGCCCATGGGGGAAGAGCTGCGCGGCCGGGGGCAAAGGGTGATCAGCCTGGAGCTGGATCTCAAACGCACCGGGGCCTGGGGCCTGGTGCGGCGGGTGAGAGCGCTGCTCCAAGAAATCCGGCCGGATATTTTGCACACCCATCTCTACCATGCCAATCTTTACGGCCGGATCGCCGCGCTGGGGCAGGATCTCGCCGGGGTGGTGGCCACGGTCCACAATATTTACTCCCGGGTGAAGCTCCACCGCTGCCTGGCTAATTATCTGCTGGCCCGGCTGGGGGATTATGTCCTGGTCTTCAGCCCCCAGGTGCTCTCTGACGTGCGGCGCTATGACCGGGTGCCGGAGGCCCGGCTGCGGATGCTGACCCCCGGCGTGCGCCTGGAGGAAACGGACTCCGGGGAGACGAAAGAAGAAGCCCGGCGCAGCCTGGGGGTCAGCGGCTTTTGCCTGGGCAACGTGGCCCGCCTGGAAGAACAGAAAGGACATGACGATTTCTTGCAGGCACTGGCGCAGGTGCGGGACGAAATCCCCGGACTCACGGTATTGCTGGTAGGGGAGGGGACCCGGCAGGCTCATTTGCAGGCCCTGACCCGGGAATTAGGTTTGCAGGAGGTGGTGCGCTTCCTGGGCACCCGCCGGGATATTCCCCGGATTCTGCGGGCCCTGGATGTTTTTATCATGCCCTCCAGCTGGGAAGGCATCCCCTTGACTCTCCTGGAGGCCATGGGTTATGGTCTGCCGGTCATCTCCACCCGGGTGGGCCGGGCCCCGGAAATCATCCGGGACGGCGCCAACGGCCGCCTGGCGCCGGTGGCCGCTCCCGGGGCCCTGGCCGGGGCGATCCTGGAGCTGTATCGGCATCCCGAATTGCGGCAGCAATGGGGGGAGCAGGCCCGGCGCACCGTGCAGGAGAAATACACTCTGGAGCAATTCCTGGAGCAGTTCTCAGCCATTTATTTGGAG
>JAKAGH010000137.1 GCA_021817645.1 Deltaproteobacteria bacterium | reverse complement strand
GGTGTACATATCTGTCCCGTCCAACGCGGCCTTGACCTTATCCGTGTCGGTGGACCCGGCCTTCATGATGGCGTTTTGCAGGATCAGGCCCGCGGCGTAGCCCCCGGCGCTGTGGTAGGAGGGCTCTTCGTTGCCGTATTTGGCCTTATAGGCCTTGAGGAAATCGGCGACAGTGGGGCCGAACCAGGCCACGTTCTGGGCTTTGGCCGCTTCGGGGCTGTATTTGGCCACCGGCTCCCACTGGCTGGAACCGGTCACACAGATGCAGGCGTCCCCCAGCTCGGCGAATTTCGGCTCCGGCGGGGCCACCAGTAGGGCGATCATTTTGGTCTTTAACTTCTTCTCATAGAGCTGCCGGGCGAAGGTGGTGGTGTCCGCGAAATGGCCGCCACCCATGACCGCATCGACGCCCGCGGGGATCTTGTTGATGAAGGGGGCGAAATCGGTGGTGCCGCTGTCGTAACCCTCAAACATGGGCACCTGGAAGCCTTTGCTTTCGGCGTATTTGCGCAGGCCGTTCACCGAATCGGTGGAAAACTTGTCTTTTTCATGAATGATGGCGATCTTCTTGGCCTTGGGGTCCAGGCTGGTCAACATGTCGACCGCGCCGGCCAGATAGCGGGACGCCGGAGTATAAGTCATGTAAACCAGGGAAAAGCCCTTGAAATGGGTGGAGTCCGAGGAGGCGCCGGCAGTGATCATGATTTTTTTGTTCTGCTGGGCCACCACCGCCGCGGCGTCCGCCAGGCCGCTGCTGTAAGGACTGATCAGGAAGTCGGCCTTGTCGTTGTTGATGAGGCGGGTGTACAATTCCTGCACCCGGTCCTTGTTGCTTTCGTCGTCATAAAACTTGGCGGCGACTTTGAGCACCGTGCCGTCCGGCAGCTTGATACCCCCTGCCTTGTTCACCTGCTCGACCCAGAGATTCAAGCCGTTGATTTGACGGATGGCTTCCACGTTGAGTTTCCCGGTCTGGGAAGCCGTGAAGCCGATGGTGATGGTCTTTTCGGCCGCCAACGCCGAAGAGGACGCTCCCGGGAGCAACAACCCAAGAACTACCAGGAGAATGACCGGATAGTACTTCCAGCACTTCATGTTCTCTCCTCCTTGCCGCCAAGGTTAATTAATCCAGGTTGTGCCTGGACCGCAACTTGCTCGCAAAAACGATCCTTTCAACGTCTAATCGCAGAAATATATAGGACATTCACAAAAAATTCAATTAGAGTTTTTAGTACCATTGATGGTGGTCTTTATCAAGCCGAAACCAGGGAGTTTTGATTTGGGAACCGAAGCTATGCCGGAGCGCCTGCGGTTCGAAGGCCTGGAGGTCACCGTGAGACGAAGCCGGCGCCGCCGCAGCCTCGGCCTGACGGTGACGGTGGAAGGACGCGTGATCGTCGCCGCGCCCGTGCGGGCCTCCAGGGATTTGCTTTTACAGGTCTTATTGAAACACCAGGATTGGATCAAACGGAAGGTGGCGGCCAGCCAGGACGCCTGGGCCAGGCTGCCGCAAGGCGCAGTATTTTTCTTGGGGCGGGCGTACCCACTTTCCCTGTTGGCCCAGGGAAAAACGCCGGTGAAACTGGCCCGGGCCGAGATGCGGGTCCAGGCAGGCACCACGGCCGCGGCCTGGCCTCTGCTCCAGGCCTGGTACCGCCGGGAGGCGGACCGGCTGATCCGGGAGCGGGTCCAGCATTTTGCCCGGGGCCTGGACCTGAAAGCGCTCCGGGTGGAACTCCGGGAATGGAAGCGCCGCTGGGGGGAGTGCCATCCCCAGGAGGCCCTGCGCTTTAACTGGCGGCTGATCCTGCTCCCCCCGGAAATCCTGGACTACGTGGTGGTTCACGAATTGGCCCACCTCCAGGAACCCAGCCACAATGCGCGCTTCTGGCAGCGGGTGGAACAGACGCTCCCCGACTACCGCCAACGCCGGGAGTGGCTCAACCGTTTCGGCTCCCCGTTTCTGCTCTGGAGTCTCTGATGCGCCTGACTGTTCCCCGCTTTAGCAAAGAGACTGGAGACCTCGGCGAAAGTCCTGCAACTTGTCATTCTGAGGGAGCGAAGCGACCGAAGAATCTATCATGGTATCCCGGGAATAGCTTACATAAGTTGTATGGCCTTTTCTCCCTCCCCCTTTGAGGGGGGAGGGTCGGGGTGGGGGTGGCGTCTTTTTGTCTAATTACGGATAGTAAAAAAACTTGCAGCCCAGGAACCGGCTCCAGGGGAAATCTTGAAAAGTTTGGCAACTATGGTAACCTGGGCCACCGGCTAAAGTTGGACCAGACTGCGGTTATAAGGACAATAAAGGCGGACACCTGGGGCCGCCCCGGTTAACGGGCGTTCACCCGCCTGGGGCATTGACCCGTAAGAAGGCACGCCCTGAACGGGCTTAGAAAGGAGCGTGAGATGGCCATCATCACTATTTCCCGAGGCTCCTATCACCGCGGCCGCGAAGTAGCGGAGAAATTGGCGGAAAAATTAGGATACCGGTGCATTTCCCGGGACATTCTGCTGGAGGCCTCGGAAGAATTCAATATCCCGGAGATTAAACTGATCCGGGCTATTCAGGACGCGCCTTCAATCCTGAACCGGCTCACCCGGCAAAAAGAAAAGTATGTGGCTTATATCCGCACCGCCCTGCTGAAACATGTGCAAAAAGACAACGTGGTCTACCATGGGTTATTCGGGCATTTTTTCCTGCAAGACATTCCCCATGTCCTCAAGGTGCGCATCGTGGCCGACCTGGAAGCCCGGGTGGCGGAGGAGGTGAAGCGGGAAGCCATCGCCCCGGCCAAAGCCCGGGAGATCATCGTCAAGGATGACGAAGAGAGGCGCAAGTGGGCCCTCTATCTCTATGGCGCCGATTGGTGGGACGCCACCCTCTATGATTTGGTGATCCATCTGAAAACCATCACGGTGGATAACGCGGTGGATCTCCTCTTCCATTTGGTGCAGTTGCCGGGGTTTCAAACCACCCCCGAATCCCAGGCGGCCATCGACAGCCTGGTGGAGGCGGCGCGCATGGAGGCGGCCCCGGTGTGGTGGGAGGGGAGCAAGAAGAAGTAGCAACATTATGGGCCATAAACTCAGAGAAAAAACGCATATTCTGGTCATCAGCGCTCTGGGCGTCGTCTTTGGCGACATTGGCACCAGTCCTCTTTACGCAGTGAAGGTCTGTTTTTCCGGCCAATCCGGCCTGGCCCCTTCGCCCCCCAATGTCCTGGGATTGGTTTCCCTGATTTTTTGGTCCTTGATGCTGGTGGTGAGCATCAAGTATGCCTGGTTCATCATGCGCGCCGATGATCAGGGGGAAGGCGGCGTCTTCGCCATGCTGGCCTTGCTCCATAAGAAGATGGGGGCCAACCTGGGCCGGGGCCTGGTGCTGGCCGGGCTTTTCGGGTCTGCTTTGCTTTACGGCGACGGGCTCATCACCCCGGTCATCTCCGTCCTCTCAGCGCTGGAAGGTCTCGAAGTAGCCACCACCAAGGCCCAGCCCCTGGTGGTGCCTTTGACCTGCGTGGTGCTGGTTCTCCTCTTTTGGGCCCAAAAACACGGCACCGGCCGCATCGGCAAATTGTTCGGCCCGGTGATGATCCTCTGGTTTGCAGTGCTGGCGGCGCTGGGCGTCATGGCCATCAACCAGCACCCGGAGATCTTGGCGGCGATCAATCCCTCGCACGCGCTGCAATTTTTCCTCCGCAACGGCTTCCACGGGTTTTTCATCCTGGGCGCGGTGGTGCTGTGCATTACGGGGTGCGAGGCCCTGTATCTGGATATGGGGCATTTCGGCGCTAGGGCCATCCGCATCTCCTGGTTCGGTCTGGCCTTGCCGGCCCTCCTGTTGAACTACTTCGGCCAGGGGGCCCTGGTGCTGAACGATCCCAAGACCGCCACCGACGCGTTCTATCACCTTGTGCCCTCGGCCCTGCTCTATCCCATGGTGGCCTTAGCCACCGCGGCCACCATTATCGCCTCCCAGGCCATTATTTCCGGGGTCTTTTCCTTAACCCGGCAGGCCATGCAACTGGGTTTTATCCCCCGGGTGCGGGTGTTACACACTTCCTCCATGGCCGAAGGGCAAATCTATGCTCCCGACGTGAACCTGATGATGATGCTGGCCGCCATTCTGCTGACCCTTTACTTCAAAGCGTCCGAAAATCTGGCCGCAGCTTACGGCATCGCGGTTACCGGGGACATGTTCATCACTTCGCTGGTGTTTTTTTTCATCACCCGGCAGATTTGGGGCTGGAGCCTGGTCAGGGCCTTGCCGCTCTGCCTCCTTTTTTGGAGCGTGGACCTGACCTTCTTCAGCGCCTGCCTGGGGAAATTCCTCACCGGCGGCTGGTTCCCCCTGGCCATCGCGGTGGTGATCCTGTCCATCATGGTAACCTGGTGGGACGGCTGGAAGACCCTGGCCATCAAGGTGATGACCATGACCATCTCCCGGGACCGGTTCATTGAAAAAGTCGCGGCGGAAAAACCGGTGCGCCTGCCCGGAACCGGCATCTTTCTCTCCACCTTCCACAAAGAAGTGCCGCCCATGCTGCTCCGCTATCTGATCCAGACCAGCGCCTTGCCGGAAACGCTGATAATCTTATCCGTTCTCACCGCGGACGTTCCTGAGGTTGAAGAACATAAGCGGGTGGAAACTCATGCCTTGGGGCATGGAGTTTACCGGGTTACGGCGCATAATGGCTTTATGGAAACCCCGGATATCACGGAAATCCTGATGTTAGCCCGGAGACACGGCGTCAACATCGATCTGGACAATGTCACCTATTACCTGGGCCGTATCAACCTGGTCCCGGCCCGGAAAAAAACGATGGCCCGGTGGCAAAGGTTTCTATTCACTTTTATGCTGCGTAATTCAGTCAGCGGCTCGACCTATCTCAATATCCCACCGTCCAAGGTTTTGGAGATAGGGGTGCAGATGGAGTTCTAGACTGTGATACCCAAAAGAACCACCTTCTCACCAAATATTCAAATAGTTGGACCGCAATCCCGAAGCAGAACAATCTGTACTAATTACATATTATATTTGCATATAGTAGCACTAATTGATAATTTAGCTGCAAATGGTAAACCGTCGATTTTGGCTGGAACAGCTAAACAGTGCTTGGCAACGTCGCCCCATTGTCTGGCTTGCCGGGGTGCGGCGGGTGGGCAAGACTTATCTTTCCCGAAGCCTGCCCGACATTGAGTATTTCGATTGCGAGCTGCCCCGGGTGAGGCGGATGCTGGAGGACCCCCAGTCTTTCCTCTCTGGTCTTGGCAGCCGCACCGTAGTCCTGGATGAAATCCATCGCTTATCCAACCCCTCAGAACTGCTGAAAATTGCTGCGGATCATTTTCCTGGCCTGAAGGTGCTGGCTACCGGTTCTTCCACGCTGGGGGCATCTGCTAAATTTCGTGATACCCTGGCCGGTCGCAAAGCGGAGCTATGGCTCACCCCGATGATCCTGGCGGATCTCGAGGATTTTCAGAATACCGACCTGGGCCATCGATTTCTCTTCGGGGGATTGCCTCCTTTCTTTCTGGCAGGAGAGATACCGGAGCGAGATTTTCAGGAGTGGCTGGATTCCTATTGGGCCAAGGATATCCAGGAACTTTTCCGGTTGGAAAGGCGGCAGGCTTTTCTAAAATTTGTCGAATTGTTGCTGCTTAAAAGCGGGGGCATTTTTGAGGCCAGCAGCTTTGCCAGGCCCTGCGAAGTGAGCCGCACCACCATCTCCAACTACCTGAGTGTCCTCGAGGCCACATTTCTGATGCATGTGGTGAGGCCTTTCAGTTCTCATCGCCCCTCCGAGATTGTTTCAGCCCCCAAGGTTTACGCCTTCGATACCGGCTTTATTTGCTACTTCCGAGGTTGGCAGCAACTAAGACGGGAGGATTACGGCCTCCTCTGGGAACATCTGGTTTTGAATGAAATGCAGGCCCACCTGCAAACGCGGCAAATCTTCTACTGGCGGGACAAACGTGGGCATGAAGTCGACTTCATTCTCAGAAAAAATCCGGCTGAGCCGACGGCCATCGAGTGCAAATGGTCTGCTGGGGATTTTGATCCGGGCAATCTTAATATCTTCAGAAAACAGTATACTCTAGGGGAAAACCTGGTAGTGGCGCACGATGTGGATCGTCCCTATACGCGAGAATATAAAGGCTTGAAGGTTCAAGTGGTCGGATTGAAAGATTTGGTGAGGCTCCTATAAAATTCGTCAGTTTGGTGGAGGTAAAATTTAAGATTTCAGTAAAGCCCAATGCCTAACTATGATTCCCATATCGAATATGAACTGCTTTAATTTAAACTGCGCTTAAATAGCAGTAATCGACACTCTTTTAATAAAGCTATATGCTCCAACTCACTGAAATACACTCCTTCTTTTTGATCAAAGAAAAGTAAAAAGTAGCACATTCCCTGACCTTGCATCCTGCCCATAAACGACCACTGGTTCTTTTATCATGTTCCGCGTTCTCGGGAGAAAACTTCAAAGGGTGGAGATTTTGGTTTTGCCTCGGAACCGGAGGGAGGTATCCGGAAGCCGAACACTGTTTGATAAACCTCGGGAGGGGGGCAGGCTGTGTTCCCAGGTCTTTACCGGCCGGGGGAGCGCGGGGGATTCGGCGGCAGGGGCGGGCCCGGCGGAGTCGGCGGCGCCGGCGGCACTTCCTTGGGGACTACCGTCAACGTCGGCAAGGTGCTGGGAGGCGGCTGCGGCGTCCCCATGTCGGTCTTGGCCACCCCGGGGGTGGGCAGGAGGCTGGGATCGGGCACCAGTCCCAGAGTCGACAAGCCGCCAACTCCGGCCGGCGTCCCCGCCCCGGACAGCCCGCCCTTTAAGCCCGTGGACAGCTGCCGCTGCAGCAGCAGGAGATCCTCTTTGGTGACCCGGGCCGGAACGGTGGGCGGCAGGTTCCAGCCTACCCGGGTGAATTCCATGGACTTGAGACAGACTTCCCCGCCGACCTCGGCAAAGGAGTTTTTGGCGCAGACCTTGCCGGATTCATTAAAAACATCGGTGGCAATGGGGTGCAGCACCGCATACCATTTGGTCCCCCTGACCCCCATGATGGCGGTGTGGGTCTTCAAGACGAAATCAGGCTTCTCGGTCTGCAAGATGCGGTTCACCACGGTATAAACCATGCCGTAAAAGATCTGGACCACCCCGTTGCGCTCCTTTTTGGCGGCATCGTACATATAGGATTCGATGGCCACCCGGCTGCCGGGAGAGATGGTCATGGTGGTGTCGTCCATAAAAGTAACCTGGGCCCGGGCCTGGGATTTGGTGCGGATGATATCGCCGGGCTCGACCCGGTCTTCGAGTTTGACCGGCGTGGCCGGGAGTTTCCCTTGCTTGAGCAGGTCCACCTCGCCCGTCACCTGGGTAAACCGGCCCACGGCTGCGGCCTGGGCGCCCGCGGGCCAGGCCAGCGCCAACATCAGGAGTGCACCGATCACGTAATTCATCATCATCATCATCCTCTTAATAAAAATCGCATTCAACGGCAAGATTGGTAGCCGCAGGCTTTAGCCTGCGCCCGCACAGGCTGGAAAGCCTGTGCCACCTGGCTAATAGCGGTAGCCCAATTGGGCCCCAACGATATGCCGGTCATAATCGTAGAGCGCGACATTGGAGGCGTCGCGCACGAAATAGTAATGGATGTTGGCTTCCAATCCTTTATAGATGGTATAGGTGGCTTGAGCCCCCAAAATCAGGATCTTATCGTTGCGGGGCGAGCCGCTGAGGAATTGCGGCGAACCGATAAAATTGTTCACATAAGGCTGCAGCATGAAATCCGCAAAGAGGCTCGCCTTGAGTTTGGCAGTCACCGGATAGAGCCCGGCAAAAAAGAAGCGGTAGCTGTTATTGGACCAGTTGTCCCCGGAGGCCCAATTGTGCTCATAGGTGCCCCGGGCCAGGAGGTAGCCTTCCTGGTTTTTAAAGAAGTAATAGAGCCCCAGGCTCCCGCCCAAAATCCGGCCGCTCCGGTCATCCTGGGGCAGCGACAGGGGAAACCAGTAGTACTGGCGCGCCGCCCGCCCCCCGAATTCGAGCCCCACCTTGGGCGTGAGCATAT
>JAKAGH010000136.1 GCA_021817645.1 Deltaproteobacteria bacterium | reverse complement strand
GGGGATAGATGATGAGGAAAGCTTTGGTAAGGAAGGGTTTTGCTTTCGCGATTCTCATGGCCTTTGTCCTCGCCATGGGAGCAGGCTGCTGCGACGTCTGCAAGAAAAACGTCGACGAGGCTAAGATGTACGCCGATCAGGCGGCGGCCTCTGCGGCAAAAGCAGACAGCGCGGCTCGCAATGCCGAAATGGCAGCTGCTGACGCTAAAGCTTCGGCTGATAAAGCTGAGGCCGCGGCTGATCGGGCAGAGGCTGCTGCGGCTAAGGCCGAGGCCTGCCTGATGAAGAAAATGCGGAAGTAGCACCTGGGGTAGACTCAGCAAAATTCTGGGGAGAAGGATATTCTCTCCGAAAGGGGGTAATCGATGAGGAAGGCGTTGATGAGCAAAGGCTATGCCTTGGCGCTCCTCGCGGTCTTTGCCCTGGTGCTGGGAGGTGCTGGCTGCTGCCAAAAGTACTATGATCAGTGCAAAATGTACATGGAGCAGGCCAAAGCTTCTGCAGATCGGGCTGCCGCGTCGGTAGTGAAAGCGGAAGCGGCCGCACAGGATGCCAAAGTCACCGTACCTCGGGCCTCTGCCGCTGCTAACAAAGCTGAAGCGGCTGCCGCCCGGGCGGAAGATGCGGCAGAGAAAGTGTGTGCCAAGGTTAAATACATGAAGAAGGGCAAAAAGGCCAAGAAAGCTAAAAAGGCCAAAAAAGCCAAAAAAGCAGCACAGTAATTCTTCGTGGAGTCATTGGGGTATTAACCCCGAAGGTAAGCAGTCAGAGGGTGTGGTCAGAGCGTGTGCTCTCCACACCTTCTGTCTTTTTTGGGGGGCCGTCATTTGGCAAGGCTGATACTGAGTTGTCATCCTGAACGCAGCGGCCGGGGCTAGTAGAATTTCGTGTTGATGAGGTTCTCGTTCCGTTCCACTCCCTCAGAATCATAGACGGGAAGGTGTTTCGCAGAAAGTCTCAGCTTGGGAACAACCCCGAATTCGCCCTGGCCTGGCAGGTCTGGCCTTGACCACCAGCGGCGTTCGTTTACAAAAATAGGAAGGGCGGCCTGGGCCGCCCCCCCAATTTCCCCATTTGGATTCGGGATGATGCTGCTAATTCTCCCTCAGAATGAGAGGGAAGAGTATTCAGTCAGTGCCCATTCCCCCGGCTTGAGAATCGTCCTGATTAAAGGTCAGGTTCTCCGCCCCTCTGAGCCCCGGCTGACGTCCACCACCGCGCCGGTCAGCTCCTCCACAGTCTGCATTACTTTGGTCATGTCCACCTGGTCCGACAGACCGCGTAGCTCCAGCAGATTCAGGACATGGAGGAGCATGGAGGGTATCTTGAAATAGACGTCTTCATGCACGGAAAGAAAGACGCGGCCTTCCAGGAAGCCGACCTTGGCCGGCTCGTAGATGTACTCCACGGAAGTGCCCACGCGGACCATGGGAAACAATTTCTTGATGTGCTCCGGGTACATGCGGGTGCAGCCGTGGCTCACCAGCCGCCCCACTCCCAAGGGCATGGCGGTGCCGTGGATGCCGTAATCCCCCCAAGACAGGGTAAGTTTGTACTCCCCCAGGGGATTGTCCTCACCCGGAGGCATCACGGCCATACCGTATTTCCCCTGTAAAGACTTAGGAATATGCCAGGCGGGATTGACCTTCTTCTCGATGACCCGGAACGACCCGGAGGGGGTCTTGAAGTCCAGTACGCCCATGCCGATGGGAAAAGTGTAGACCTGAGTGGGCGCGGTGAAGTAGTAAAGGCGCATCTCCCCGGTATTGACGATAATCTGGCGCCCTCGGCTGTCGGGCACGATCCACCTGGTGGGGATCACCAGTTCCGTGCCCGGGGGCAGGATAAAGGGGTCCCGGCCTCGATTCATGGCGCCGACTTCCGTATAGCCCAGGCCGTAGCTCCGGGCAATTTCCAGGAGGTCGTCGCCTTTCACCACCACATGGCGTTGGGGAGTGCCCACCACCGTCGCCGCCAGGGGATCGATGCCGCTGGCCGCGGTTGAGGGACGGATCTCAAAGGGACCGGCAGCCGCAGCCGGCAGGGCCCCCAAGATCAAGGCAACCGCGCAGAACAAGCATACCAGCCGCATCTCAGACGCCGCCACCTCTTTTAGTGATGTCCACCGGCATCCCGGTTTGCTCGTCCACGGTCTGTAAGACTTTTAGGGTGTCCACCTGATCCGCCAGACCCCGCTGCTCCAGCATCTTCAGGACATGGAGGGTCATGGAGCGGATCTTAAAATACACGTCGTCGTGCACGGAAAGAAAAATGCGCCCCCCGCGGAAGCCGATCTTGGCGGGCTCGTAGATGTATTCCACTTTGGTGCCCATGGGCACCATGGGAAAGAGTTTCTTGATATCTTCCGGATAAAGGCGGGTGCAGCCATGGCTCACCAGCCGGCCTACGGCCCAGGGCAGGTTGCAGCCGTGGATGCCGTAGTCGCCCCAATTCAGGCCCAGCTTATATTCCCCCATGGGGTTATCAGGCCCGGCGGGCATCACCGCCATGCCGTATTTTTTCTGCAACTGCTTGGGGATATGCCAGTCCGGTGCCACCTTCTTTTGATTTACATGGAAATTGCCGGTGGGCGTCCGGAAATCCAACACTCCCATGCCGATGGGATAGGTAATGACTTGGGTGCCGTTATTGATGAAGTAGTAGAGCCGCATTTCTCCGGTATTCACCACAATGGACGCAGCATGACCGGTGGGCACGATCCAGGTGGTGGGAATGAGCATATTCACCCCCGGTGGCGGTAGAAAGGGGTCCCAGCCGCGATACATGGCGCCGATTTCCGTCCACCCCAAGTCATAGCGCCGGGCGACATCCAGGAGATCTTCGCCTTTTCTGGTCATATGATGCTGGGCCGCGCCAACCACCGTCACGGCCTGCGGGTCTACGCCCCTGTTGCTGGCGGGCGGCCGAATATTGAACGGCCCCGCGCTCCAGGCAGACCCGGAGCTAAATAGAAAAACCAACAGGATCAGCAGGGTGTTGAAAGATAGCCGGTGACCTTGATTAGACGAATTTCTTATCCCCCCCTTTGAAAAAGGGGGGCTAGGGGGGATTTTGGAAGCGCTCGAAATCCCCCTAAATCCCCCTTTTTCCAAGGGGGGCTTTAGATTTCTCCGTTTTCCTACGGGGTCCTGAATTTCCCTTGGAAGATAATTCTTCAACAATCGGTTAGTGAAAGAAGCGATGCTGCGCATAAATCAAACCTTGCCGGGACGGTACGGCTTTAAGCTGGAAGTGTAAGGCGGCTTCATCACTCCCTTCTCGGTGATGATGCCGGCGATCAGGTCGTTGGGCGTGACGTCGAAGGCCAGATTCAGGGCCGCCGCGTCCGCGGGCGCCAGGCATTGGCCCCAAAGGTGCGTCACCTCCGCGCCGGAGCGCTCCTCCACCGGGATCTGGCTGCCGTCGGGGATGGAGAAATCGAAGGTCGATAGGGGTGCGGCCACATAAAAGGGGATGCCGTGATGATGACACATCACTGCTACTCCATAAGTGCCGATCTTGTTGGCGGTATCGCCGTTGGCGGCGATGCGGTCCGCGCCGACAATGGCCAGGTCCACCAGCCCCTTGGCCATCACGGCCGCGGCCGCGCCGTCGGGAATCAGGGTATAGGGAATGCCGATTTTCCCCAGTTCCCAGGTGGTAAGGCGGGCCCCCTGGAGTAGGGGCCGGGTTTCGTCCACCCATACGGAAAAGCGCTTCCCTGCCTCCCACGCGGCTCGCATCACCCCCAGGGCGGTGCCGTAAGCCCCGGTGGCCAAGGCGCCGGTGTTGCAGTGGGTCAGCACCCGGGAGCTGTCGGGGATCACCACCTGTCCGGCCTGGCCCATATGGCGGTTGATAGTCTCATCTTCCTTGAGCATCACCTGGGCCTCGGCCACCAGGCGCTTCTTGACCTGAGCCACCGGTTCGCTGGCGTGGGCCTGGGCCACGGCCTGCACCCGGTCCAGGGCCCAGAAGAGGTTGACCGCGGTGGGCCGGGCCGCGGCGATCTCCCGGCAGATATAGGTAAACTGGATGGCGAATTCTTTGGGGTCCTCGGTCTTCAGGGCTAAAGCCCCCAGGGCCGCGCCCATGGCCGCGGCCACGCCGATGGCCGGCGCCCCCCGGATGGCCAGCGTCCGGATGGCCTCGATGATCTCGCGGTAATCGGTGATCTCCAGGTAGATCTCTTCCCGGGGCAGCTGGCGCTGATCCAGCAGTTTGACCTTGTCGATGTCCCAACAGATGCTGCAGTAAGGAATCATTTTAACTCCGGTTTTCAGTTTTCAGGTTTAAAAACCTCTCGAAAATATCGCAAGAAGAACCAATTAACTTTCTTACCAGCCAACCCGCTTAAAAAGATGTCTTAATCCCCCCCTTTGAAAAAGGGGGGTTAGGGGGGGATTTGTAGGCGCTCGAAATCCCCCTAAATCCGTCTTTTTCAAAGGGGGACTTTAAATATCTAATGGTTTTATTTGCACCCTGAATATACGATATCCAACAGGCTGCCAAAGGCCTATTTCTCTAAAAGGCGCTGAAAAATCTCGTTCGCCAGTTGCGGATTGGCCTGGCCCTTGGTTTTTTTCATCAATTGCCCCACGAAGAAGCCCATGACCTTGGTCTTGCCGGCCTTATAGTCGGCCACTTCTTTAGGGTGGGCGGCGATGATCTCCTGGGCCGCGGCTTCCAGAGCCCCCGTGTCACTGATCTGCGCCAGGCCTTTGTCTTTAACAATGGCCTCCGGGTCCCCGCCGCCGGCCCACATCTCCTCAAAAACCTTTTTCGCCAGGGAGCCGCTGATGGTCTTCTTCTCCACCAGGGCCAGGAGCTTCCCTAAGGCAGCGGGGGACACCGGGCAGGCGGCGATGCCCGCGTCCTGGGTTTTCAGCTCCCGGAGGAGTTCCACCATGATCCAGTTGCTCACCTGCTTGGGCTGGGGAAAGGCCTGAACACAGATCTCGAAATAGTCGGCCAGGGCCTTATCCCCGGTGAGGACTTCCGCGTCGTATGCCGGCAGCCCATATTGGTCTTGAAAGCGCTGGCTCTTGGCCGCAGGCAACTCCGGCAGGGAGGCCCGGAGGCCCTCCAGCCATGCGGCCTCGATCCTCACCGGCACCAGGTCCGGGTCCGGGAAATAGCGGTAATCGTGGGCCTCTTCCTTGCCCCGCATGGACAGGGTCTGGCCCTGGGCCGCGTCCCAGAGGCGGGTCTCCTGGACGATTTTTTTGTCAGCAGCCAACAAGGCCCTCTGCCGCTTGATTTCATATTCCAGGGCCTGCTTGACGAAGCGGAAGGAGTTCATGTTTTTGAGCTCGGCCTTGGTGCCGAACTCCTTCTGGCCCACGGGCCGCAGGGAGATATTGGCGTCGCAGCGGAGCGATCCCTCTTCCATGTTGCCGTCGCAGATTTCCAGATAGAGCAGGATATTGCGCAGGCCCTTGAAATACTCCACCGCCTCTTCGGGGGTGCGCATATCCGGCTCGCTGACGATTTCGATCAGCGGCACGCCGGTGCGGTTGAAGTCCACGAAACTCACCGGCCGGTGCTCGCTGTGGATGAGCTTGCCCGCGTCCTCTTCCAGGTGGATGCGGGTAATGCCGATGCGCCGCTCTGCGCCGCCCACCTGGAGGTCCAGGTGGCCGTGCTCCGCCAAAGGCAGTTCGTATTGGGAAATCTGGTAGCCCTTGGGGAGATCGGGGTAGAAATAATTTTTCCGGGCAAAGACCGATTCTGCATTGACCCGGCAATTGGTGGCCAGGGCCATTTTCAGGGCGAACTCCACGGCCTTCTTATTCAGGGCCGGCAGAGACCCGGGCATCCCCAGGCAGACTTCGCAGACCTGGGTGTTGGGCGGGGCCCCGAAATGGGTGGCGCAGCCGCAAAAGATTTTGCTGGCGGTCAGGAGTTCGGCGTGGATTTCCAGACCGATAACCGCTTCATAATCCATAATTTCAACCTGAGCTTGGGAAAGGAGTGGGGAAGTGGGTCCCTATTTATGCATAAAATATCGTTTAAAATATCCCACCCCCAGGGGGGATGTCAAGTCGGGGGGCGCAAAGGACAGACGGTAAGGGGCATCTCAGACCCGATACTATCCCGCCTTTACTATCGGTATATTGATCTAAATTCACCCTCCCCCCTTGGCTCCAAGAAATAGATGCGGTAAATTAACCTCGCTTGTTCTTCTTTATTAAACCAAAAACCGCAAACCGAAAACGAGGTAATCATATGGCTAAACTGGCATTTCTCTTCCCCGGGCAGGGGTCCCAATACGTGGGCATGGGCAAGGACCTGTTTGACACCGACCCCGGGGCCCGGAAGCTTTTCCAGGTAGCCGAGGAAAGAACCGGCCTGCCTTTGCAGCGCCTCTGCTTTGAAGGACCCATGGAGGAACTCACCGCCACGGTCAATCTCCAGCCCGCGATCACGTTGGTAAATCTCTGCCTCCATCAGGCCCTGAGCGTCGCCGGGTTCACTCCCGCCGCGGTCTGCGGCCACAGCCTCGGGGAGTACAGCGCCCTGTTCGCCGCGGGGGTGTTGAGCGCCGGGGACACTCTGGCCGCGGTCAAGGAAAGGGGCCGCCTGATGCAGCGGGAGGCGGAAAAGCACCCCGGGGCTATGGCGGCCATCATCGGCCTGGCCCCCCAGAAACTGGCGGAACTGCTGCAACCCCTGGTTACCGAAGGGCCTCTGGCCCTGGCTAATTTTAACACCCCTGAGCAGACAGTGGTTTCCGGGTCCCCGGAGATGGTGGCCCGGGCCGCGGAAGTCTGTAAGGCCGCAGGGGCCCGGGCCGTGCCGTTAAAGGTCTCCGGGGCCTGGCACTCTCCCCTGATGGCGGCGGCTTCGCCGGATTTTGCCGCGTTTCTGGATACGTTGCAGTTCCAGGCGCCCCGCGTCCCTCTCTACCTCAACGCCACCGCGCGGCAGGAGACTGACCCGCTCCGGCTGCGCCGGGCCATGGGAGGGCAGCTCACCTCGCCGGTGCGCTGGTCGGACCTCATCCTCAATTTAAAGGACACAGGGATCGACACCTGGGTGGAAGTGGGCCCCAAGAACGTGCTCAAAGGGCTGGTGCGCAAAATTCTGCCCCAGGAAGCCGGGGAGAATTTTTTTAATGTGGAAAACCGGGAAAGCCTGGCCCGGTTGGTGGAGGCGTTGGCCAAGAATTAATTAATGAGATTGGGGGAGGAGATAGGGACCTTAGCCCTGATCCCTTCCCCAAACCTCGGTACCGGTCCCTTAGCTAAAGGTTCCGGAAAAATTCCACCCCCATCCGGTAGTACCCCGGTTTGTCAGGCGAGGGGAGAACCCAAATCACCTTGCCCCAGTGGCTGGTAGCCTTTTCCTCTCCCGGCCGGAGGTAGCTGAAATCCAGGCAATCTCCCGGGGCAAAGGATTGTCGCGTCTCCAGTTTGGCTCCCAGAGGACTGTGATCCAGCAAAAAATTGCCCGCCCCGGGTTGATGATTGAGTTCTTTTAGTTCTAATAATTCAATGGTACGTGGGACCCGCCGTCGCTCTTCCATATGCCTCCCGAATAAGAATGTTTTCCCCTGGGCGGGAGGGGAAGGATGACGCGTCCTGCAGTTTGCCAAAATCCTCTGTAAATGCCTTGAATCTTCTACCGAACTTAGCGATTATACCCATTTTATGAAATCGTAAAGCCAAGAATTCCAAGAATTCTATTTCTCCGCCATTACCGTCACCGGGGCCCAATCAGGTCCTGGTGGTTCTGCCTGGTATTTTTGGCACTGGAGCAGATAGCGCCGGGACGGCACATCATGGGGGTGCGATCTGAGGGCCGTTTCCATGGCTACGGCGCACTCGGCCCAGTGCCCCGCCCGATAATGACTCAGACCCTGGTGAAAGGCCTCCAGAAATTGGGTCAGATCGGCGGGCGGCGCTCCCTCTCCCAGCAATTCGTAAACCTCCAGGGGTTGCATTTTGCCCTTAACCCGCACCAGGTCCACCCGCCGCAAGATAAAGTCTGCACCCAGGCTCTGGGCGGTGGCCTCACTGATCAGGATCTCCGTACCGTAATATTTGTTCAAACCCTCCAGGCGGGAGGCCAGGTTGACGTTATCGCCGATGGCCGTGTAGTCGAAAAGGCGGTCGGAGCCCATA
>JAKAGH010000135.1 GCA_021817645.1 Deltaproteobacteria bacterium | reverse complement strand
AATATGAAAAGGCGTAGGGCGAGCGTCCCCGCCCGCCTCGTAAATCCGCCCAGGCTGGAAAGCCTGGGCCACCAATAAAATTTTTCTAAACAGAGGCGTTCATTTTCTCCTGGCCTGCCGATATTCCCGGCACTTATCCACCAGGTGCCGGGCCACCTCCGGGTTGCTCAGAAAGTGCAGGTGCACGTAGCTGGCCAGGACGTGGTTGAAGCCATAGCCCTCAGCCTCGGTTTTCTGCCCCTGTCTGGCGGTGATGTGGTACTGTGTGGCCAGGCCTCCAGTTCCATCCATAATCTCCGAGTAGTGAAACTCGTGCCCCCGGGCCCTGGTGCCCGCAGGGCCCAACAACCCCGGGGCCGTCAGGGTGACCTCCCGGTAGCCCAGGGCCTTGAGCCGGGGCAGCATGCGCACCTCCAGGGGCAGCACCCCGGCCATGGGATGGCGCCTGCCTTCCAGGTCCTCAATCTCCCGGGAGAGGTACATCAATCCGCCGCACTCCGCATAAATGGGCAAGCCGGCCGCGGCCTGCCGGGCGATGCTCCGCTTCATGCCCATATTGGCCGCCAAGGGAGCGGCCGATAATTCAGGGTAGCCGCCGCCCAGGTAAAGCCCGTGCAGATTCTGGGGCAATTCCCGGTCCTGAAGAGGTGAAAACGGCACTATCTCCGCCCCATAACGAGCCAAAAGTTCCAGGTTTTCCTGGTAATAAAAACAAAAGGCCTGGTCCCGGGCCACGCCCAGGCGCACGGTGTGGGGTTCCTCGGCCATCGGGGTTTCTTGGGGTATTTGCAGCACCGGCAGCGACGCCAGGAGTCCGTCCAGGTCCAAATGCTTTTCCACCATCTCCGCCATATGCTCCAGGCGCGAGTCTTCCAGGGGATGGTCCTCCGCAGTGAAGAGACCCAGATGCCTCTCAGGGATGGCCAGTTCCCCTTCCCGGGGCAGGCCGCCGAGAAACTTGATCCCCTCAAGCTGGCCCAGGGCCTGCTGTAAATATTGCAGATGTCCGGCCCCGCCGACCCGGTTAAAGACCACCCCAGCCAGAGATAGGTCCGGGTCGAAGGTGGCGAAGCCGTGGACCAGGGCCGCGGCGCTCCGGGCCATGGAACGGGCGTCCACCACCAGCAGGACCGGCAGCCCCAGCCATTTGGCCATCTGTGCAGTGGACCCGGCTTCGCTCAAACCGTCGTAGCCGTCAAAGAGCCCCATCACCCCTTCCACCACGGTGAAGTCGGCCTCTCCGGCATGGCGGCTAAAGAGGGACAGATTATCCTCTTTACTCAACATCCAGCCGTCCAGGTTGTGGCAGACCCGGCCCGCAGCCCGGGTGTGGTGCCCCGGGTCAATGAAATCCGGCCCCACCTTGAAGGGCTGCACCGCTAGGCCCCGCCGCCGTAACGCGGCGATCAACCCCAGGGTGATGGTGGTCTTCCCCACCCCGCTTTGGGTGCCGGCGATGACTATTCCGCGTGTTTGCTGTGCCATGTTCAGTAAAGGTCCAAGTTCCGAGTTCCAGGTTCCAAGTTAGCCTGGCCTCCGCTCAGGTCCCTATCCCCTGCCATTAGATAGGCTTTGTCCCTAATTAGAAGCAGTTTTTATCCCCCCCCTTTGAAAAAGGGGGGTTAGGGGGGATTTGCAAGCGCCTGAAATCCCCAGAAATCCCCCTTTGTCAAAGAGGACTTGCATTACCTTTGGTTTTCTCTGACCCTCTGAATTTCCAAAGAATACAATTCTTCAACAAACTGATAGTCGCTGCCCTCTGATTACTGATTACTGACCCCTAATCCCTGCTCTCCCAGGCCTCCGGGTGAAGAAACCGGGCCAGTTGCTCCACCGCGGCCGCGGACCGGGGGCCGGGCCGGGAAAAGAGGCTTTCCTCCACCACCAGCACCCGCCGCGCCTGGACCGCGCGCAGTTCCTGGAAATAAGGCCGGGTGTAAATGTCTTCCGGGCTGCGGTTCATGGGCCCCTGCTGGATCACGTAAACCTCCGGCTGGGCCTGGAGCAGGGCCTCCAGCCCGAAGGGGGCCAGCCGCTGGGGGTTCTCCACGATATTGACGCCCCCGGCCCGGGAGATGATGTCGTTCACCATGGAGCCCCGGCCCGCGGCCAGGAGGTTGAGGCAGCGCACCTCGAAAAAGACCCGTACGGGTTTGGTCCCCTGCAAACGCTTTGAAATTGCCGCCAGGCGGCCTTCCAGGTCGCGGTTTAAGGCAGCCGCGGCCTCGTCCCGCCCGGTGAGAGTCCCCAGGCGCTGAATCATGCTGAACAGAGCCGGAAAATCATGGGGTGCGAACATGGCCACCGGCACCCCTTCGGCCTCCAGCTTCTTCAGGGCCGGTATGCCCTTGGGCACCCCGCCCTGGACCACCAGATCCGGTTTCAGGCCCAGGATCATCTCCACATTGGGCTGCAGATGGGTGCCCACCGTGGGAATATTTTTCAGGGTGTCATCCCCCTGGATGCGGGCCACCACGCGGCTTCCCAGCCCCAAGGCCTCCAGGACTTCCGTGAGTCCGCCATAGAGGGAGACAATGCGCTGGGGGGGAGCCGCCAGGGAAATCTCCTGGCCCCGGTCATCCTTGATCTGCGGGGCGGCCCAGCCCTGGTTGGCCAGGATCGCCACCAACAGCAAGCCTAATAAGACCCTTATCCTCATACCAGGGAGGCCTCCGGGGCAGATTCTTCCAGTTCGGCCGGCGTCAACGGCAGCATCACCGCATAGGGCCGCTGATGGCCGGGATGGCGGATGACCTCCATGGGGGTCTGGTACACCCGGGCCAGGACCTCGGGGGTAAAGACCTCCTCCGTGGGGCCGTCCTGGATGATGCCCCCGTCCTTGATAAACATCAGCCGCCCGCAATAGAGCGCGGCCAGGTTCAAGTCGTGCATGGCGCAAAGCACGGTGAGACCTTTGGTGGCGTTCAGGAATTTCAGGATTTCGAAAATCTCCAGTTTTTTCCGCACATCCAGCGATGAAGTGGCCTCATCCAGCAACAGAAACTCCGGGTCCTGGGCCAGGGCCCGGGCGATCACCACCCTTTGCCTCTCCCCGCCGGAGACCTCGGTGACGGGCCGGTCCTGGAGATGCTCCGTGGTGGTGCGGCGCATGGACTTCAGCGCCCAGAGCAGATCGTCGTCCGTCAGGGACCCCCAGCGCCGGCGGCGGGGATAGCGGCCCATGAGCACGATCTCCAGGCAATTAAAAGGAAAACGCATATCGCTCACTTGGGGCACCACCGCCAGAATCTGGGCCCGCATCCGGCTGGCCAGGTCTTCCAGGCCCCGGTCCTTGATGCTGATGCGCCCGCGCTTGGGGGCAATCAAGCCGCAGAGGGCGTGGATCAGGGTGGATTTGCCGCTGCCGTTGGGACCCAGAATGCCCACAAACTCCCCGGCTTCCACCTGGAAATTCAGGTCCTTAAGGACCAGACGCTCCCCATAACCCAGGCTGAGGTCCTGTACCTGAATCACCACATCCCCCTGGTGCGCCTGCTTTTCAGCAGATAAAAGAAAAACGGCCCGCCTATGAGCGCAGTGACCACGCCCACCGGCAGCTCCTGGCCGCTGGCCAGGAGGACCCGGGAGACCACATCGGCCCAAATCAGAATCAGGGCGCCGGTGAAGGCCGATAAGACCAGGAGGCGGCCATGGGAAGGCCCGGCCAGGACCCGGACCAGGTGCGGCACCACCAGGCCCACAAAACCGATGACTCCGGACACGGACACCGCCCCGGCAGTGAGCAGCGAGGCCCCCAGGAGGAGTTTAAGCCGCACCTTGGAGACCGTCACCCCCAGGTGGTGGGACTGCTCCTCCCCCAGGGCCAGGATGTCCAGTTCCCGGTGATAGGACAAAGCCAGAGCCAGGCCCAAGGCCGCGTACGGCAGCAGGAAACCCACGTGAATCCAGCCCCGGCCCGAGAAGCTGCCCATGATCCAAAAGACGATGGCGGACAGGGATTCTTCGTCCAGGCTCTTGATCAGGCTGATGAGCGCGGACAAAAACGTGCTCACCACGATCCCCGCCAGGATCAGGGATTCCTTGCGGATGCGCCCGGACTCCCGGGACAGGGTCAGCACCACCACCATGGCGGCCAGGGCCCCGGCCAGGGCCCCCAGAGGCAGCGGGCTCAGGCCCAAAAAACTTCCGCCCACGCCCAGGATCACCAGCAGCGCCACCCCGAAGGCCCCACCGGTGGAGACGCCTAAGGTAAAGGGGTCGGCCAGGGGATTTAATAAAAGCCCCTGGAAGATCACCCCCGCGGTGGCCAGGGACGCGCCCACCAACCCGGAGAGGACCACCCGGGACAAGCGGATGCCCCAGACCACCACTTCCGTGGTGCGGTCCACCGCCGGGACGGAGAATCCCAATTTGCCCAGGATGACCCAGGCGATGGTCCCCCAACTCAGGTCCAGACGGCCGATGCCGGTGGCCAGGACCACCGAAACCAGCAGCCCCAGGCTGAGCGCCAGCAGCGCCACGGCATAGGCCCGGGTCCCGGCCCGGCGCTGGTCTCGAACTGAGGCCAGGTCCAGGGGGCCTGTGGCTCCGGTGGAAATAAGGGGATTCTTCAATGAGGTAAAATCCTCATGGAAATTGTTCCAGATTTATGGGTAATGCTCAGCCCCTCCAGGGAGGGGGACTTTGACGGCGCACTAAAGATGGCCCAAAATAAAAAAATCCTTAAGTCCCAATGGACTTAAGGATGCACCCAGCTTCTTAATCCTTAAAGAGAGGAGGCGCTTGTCCGGGGCGTCTCCGTCGTCTGGACCATTTGTCTTGCGCAATGGCTCCAGACCTCCAGGCAGGTCTTCTGGCTCCCGGATCGGCCTACTCCCTGCGCCTTCCCATCCCACTTAAGTGGAAAAGTGGCGTCGTGCAGGTTTCGTCCCCGGTCACAGCGGCGGGACCGCGACGGCTTTCCGTCTTCCCTATTAAACCCCGAAGGGCGCCCGGATAGAGGAATCTTATCTAGAAATTGCCGGACTGTCAACTTTATGCAGTTTTCTGGTTTCTCTTCCCGGTTTTCTGTTGAGATATTTGTTGATTTTCAATAAGTTATCTTTTATATATGCCAAGTCCCAGATATGACCATGCACCCAAGAATTAAGATCGGCGTCAGCTCCTGCCTCCTGGGAGAGAAAACCCGCTACGACGGCGGCCATAAATGGGAGCGGTGGCTCACCGCGACCTGGGAGCCGTACCTGGAGTTGGTGCCGGTTTGCCCCGAAGCGGAGTGCGGCCTGGGCATCCCCCGGGAACCCATGCGCCTGGAGGGAGACCCCCAGGCTCCCCGGCTGCTCACGGTGGAAACCCGGCAGGAGCGGACGGAGCGGTTGCTTCGCTGGTCCGCCAGGCGCCTGCCGGAACTGGAATATGAAGACCTCTGGGGCTTTATCTTTAAAAGCGGCTCCCCCAGTTGCGGCCCGGCCCGGGTTAAGATTTATGATGCCCGGGGCGTGCCGGGAAAACGGGGCGCGGGCCTTTTTGCCGCCGGTTTTATGGCCCGTTTCCCTTTATTGCCGGTGGTAGATGAAATCCATCTGGCTGATCCCCTCATGCGGGGAAATTTCATCGCCCAACTTTTCACCTGCCGGCGCTGGCAGGAGTTTTTGGGAAAACCATGGACCATACACGATCTCATCGGCTTTCACACCCGGCAGAAGCTGCTGCTCCTGGCCCATAGCCCCGGGCATTACCGGCTTCTGGGCAAACTTACGGCCCGGGCTCAAGAATTACCCGCCCGGGAACTAGCCGCCCAGTACCAGGCCCTGCTGCTGGCAGCCATGAAACTCCAGGCCACCAACAAGAAACAGGCCAATGTCTTGCACCATATTCTGGGGTACTTCAAGAAGGTCTTATCCGCGGCTGAAAAACAGGAATTGCTGGAGCTCATCGATGCCTGCCGCCGGGGGGATCTGCCCCTGCTGGCTCCCTTGGCCCTGATTAACCACTATGTCCGCCAGTACGGTTCGTCCTACTTACAGGAGCAATATTATCTACAGCCCCACCCCCTGGAGGTACTGTTGAGGTATCATGCCTAAGTCTCGCCCCGGCAAAGAAGCGGTTTTGGCCGGCGGTCAGCCGGTGCTGGTCACCGGCGCCACCGGCTATGTGGGCGGGCGCCTGGTGCCCCGGCTGCTGGACGCGGGCTACCGGGTGCGAGCCCTGGCCCGGTCCCCCCTCAAGCTGCAAGGCCGGCCCTGGGCCGGGCATCCCTTGATCGAGCTGGCTGCGGGCGACGTGTTGGACTATGACTCCCTGCTCCGGGCCGCCCGGGGCTGCCGGGCCGCCTATTATCTGGTCCATTCCATGGGCGCAGCCGGGGATTTCTCGGAGAAGGACCGCATAGCTGCGGCCAACATGGCCCAGGCCGCGGCTGCGGCCGGGCTGGAACGCCTCATTTATCTGGGGGGCCTGGGGAGCGCGGCCGATTCCCATCTGAGCGAGCATCTGCGCTCCCGCCACGAGGTGGCCCGCATCCTCCAGTCCGGGGAGGTGCCTGCCACTTTTCTGCGGGCCGCCATGATCCTGGGGTCCGGGAGCGCGTCCTTCGAGATCATGCGCTATCTGGTGGACCGGCTGCCGGTGATGATTACCCCCCGCTGGGTGAATAACCCGGTGCAGCCCATCGCCATCCGCAACGTGCTAAACTATCTGGTGGGTTGCCTGGAACACCCCGGGGTCAAGGGGGAGACCTTGGATATCGGCGGGCCGGAGGTAGTCACCTACCGCCAGCTATTTGATATTTATGCGGCAGAGGCCCATCTTCCCCCACGACTGATCATCCCCGTGCCCGTGCTCACCCCCCGCCTGAGCGCTTACTGGATTCATCTCGTCACCCCTGTGCCCGCGGCCCTGGCGCAACCTCTGGCAGAGGGCCTGAGCAACCCGGTGGTCTGCCAGGACAACCGCATCCGCGACTTGATCCCCCAGGAACTGCTGGACTGCCGCCAGACCATCCGCCTGGCCCTGGCGCGGGTCCGGCAGCAAAGTGTGGACACCTGCTGGCGGGACGCCGGGCCCTTGATTCCCCCGGAATGGACCCATTGCGGCGACGCCGCTTTCGCCGGGGGCGCCATCCTCAGTTGTGGTTACCGGCTGCGCCTCCAGGCCCGCCCTGAGGAAGTCTGGAAGCTCATCACCCGCATCGGCGGCGAGACCGGCTGGTATTACGCCAACTGGCTCTGGGCTATACGGGGCTGGCTGGACCGGGTCCTGGGAGGCGCGGGGCTGAGCCGGGGCCGGCTTCATCCCACGGATTTAAAGGCAGGAGACGCCCTGGATTTCTGGCGGGTGCTGGCCGTGGAGCCGCCCACCCGCCTGCTGCTCCTGGCGGAAATGAAAATGCCGGGAGAGGCCCTGATGGAGTGGCGCCTGACTCCTCTGGCAGAAGGGCGAACCGAAGTGCAACTGCTTTCCCGGTTTTTACCCCGGGGACTTGGTGGTATACTCTACTGGTACGGCTTATTTCCTTTCCACCAATGGGTCTATCGCGGTCTGCTTAAGGCCATGGCCGCGGCGGCCGGCAAACCCGTAATTTTCGGCCCGACACGCTTCACCCCGGCCCTGCCCCGAAAAAGGGGATAGGGAGAACAAAGAAAAATAAGACTATTGTGACGTCCCAGAAATAAGTTACAGAATATCACCTATGAATATGCCTAATAATATTCCCTCTCCCCTCGGGGGAGAGGGTTAGGGTGAGGGGGGCGACTTTGGCTAACTGGCTGTAATCAGCCAAAAGACGCCACCCCCACCCCGACCCTCCCCCCTCGAAGGGGGAGGGAGAAAGACGACCTAAGTTATGCAAGGCATTCCTGGGACACGACACTAGATGCGGAGAACTGCATGACTTATAAACGCCCGGTTTTTCCCTTCGCGGCCCTGGTGGACCAGGAACGCCTGAAAAAAGCCCTGATCCTCAATGCCATCAACCCTCTTATCGGCGGGGTGTTGATCCGGGGAGAAAAAGGCACGGCCAAATCCACCGCGGCCCGGGGCCTGGCCGCACTCCTGCCCCCCATGCGCCTGGTGGCGGATTGCCCCTTTAACTGCGACCCGGGAGCCCTTGAATCCCTCTGTGACGCCTGCCAGAGGCGCCTGGCCGCGGGCCACCAACTCCCGGTGCGGGAGCGGCCC
>JAKAGH010000134.1 GCA_021817645.1 Deltaproteobacteria bacterium | reverse complement strand
GAGAAGATCTGCATCTGCCACTTTTCCCTTCTCTCTCTTAGATTTCGTCTAGATGTCAAATTATCCATATCTATTAATGACTTGTCCTCCTTGCCCCGGCCCTGATGATGCTTATTTTTGAAGAAGCGCACAGGCGCCGCAGTAGACATTCACGCCGACTCTAGGAGGAACGCTCATGAAAAGAAAAATAAAGAGAGGAACTTGGACCCTGTTGGCATTGTTCGGTACGTTATTCGGCGCCAGCCTCGTTCTGGGGATGGCCTCCGGCACGGAAGAGAAGGCCGGGAAAAAACGCTCCAGTTATGCGCCGGTGGTCATCACTGAAGATTTCAGCAGCATTATGACCCGGATGAAAGCGGCCAAACCAGAAATCATGAAGCGCCAGGAGGACTTGCTGGCGCTGCGTTATGACCTGGGCAACCACCCGGCCCAGGGAGTCGCCATGTCCCGGGGCAAGCCCGTCCAGGAGGGAGTGCGCGTCAAGTTGCCTGCGGGCCAGACCTGGGAGCAACTCGCGGCCCTGACCCCGGAGCAGATTAAGGAAAAGGATTTATTTCCCCCGGGTTTTTTCCCCCTGCCCCACCCCAACCACCCGGAAGGGGGTATGCTCTTCCCCAAATTCCATATTAACGAAATCAAGAAGCAAACGGGCCGGGACCTGACCCGCTTCGATCTGGACTTCGACCTCCCGGATCACTTTCTCCCGGAGTTCCCCCCGGCCATTTATCTGACCACCCGGCCCGACCTGGGGGACGTGTCCCAGGGCCAGTTGGTGACCATTATGAATCACCAGGACCTCTTCAACGGCATCCTCAATCCTAAACAATTGGAAGGCCTGCGGCTCCTGGTCACCCCCTTTATGCAGCAGCAGTTCAACCAGACGGACGACCGCCGTTCGGAGCTCCCCAGCCAGGGGGTGAGCTGCTTTGACTGCCACGCCAACGGCCACACCAACGCCGGCACCCATCTGGTGGGAGACATCCGGCCCCAGGAGTTCCGCCACCGCCTGGACACGCCATCTTTGCGGGGCGTAAATATTCAACGCCTCTTCGGCTCGCAACGGGCTTTGAAATCAGTGGAAGACTTTACGGAATTCGAACAGCGGGCCGCCTACTTCGACGGCGACCCGGTGATCGCCACCAAGAAGGGGGTCAATATCCTGGAGCGGGGCAGCCAGGTGCATTTCATGGCGGAGTTCCAGGCGCTGCTGGACTTTCCCCCGGCCCCCAAGCTGGACCTGTTCGGCAGACTGGACCCACAAAAGGCCACCGAGGAAGAGCTTAAGGGCCAGGACATCTTCTTCGGCAAAGGCCGGTGCGCGGCCTGCCATACGCCGCCCTACTACACCGACAACCTGATGCACAACATGAAAACCGAGCGCTTTTACAAGCCCAAGATGATCAACGGCCGCCTGGCCTCCGCGGACGGCCCCATCAAGACCTTCCCCTTAAGGGGTATCAAGGATTCCCCCCCGTATCTTCATGATGGCCGTCTGCTGACCCTGGAAGACACGGTGGAATTTTTCAACCTGGTGACCGGGATCAAACTGAACGACCAGGAGAAAAAGGCCCTGACAGCTTTTATGCGGGCGCTGTGAGGGTGAGCAGTGAGCAGTGAGCAGTGAGCAGTGAGCAGAAAAAATTCGGCGGATTTCACTGCTTACGGCTCACTGCTCATTATTTACGGCCTGATAATCCTTCCGGCCTGCATCTGGGATTCCAGGATGGCGAACATATTGGAGACCTTGCCCGCGGCCAGGCGTCCCTTGACTTTATAGAAGTCCAGGCAGGTGCCGCAGACCAGGAGTTCCACTCCCATCTCTTCCACTCCTTTCAGTTCGGCCAGTACCGGGGAGTCATTCAGGGTCAGGAAGACGCCCCGGTTGTAAAAGAGCAATTTTTGGGGAACTTCCATCTGCACCAGGGTCTGGCAAAAGGCCCGCATGAGGATGGCCCCCAGTTCGGCTTCGCCTTCGCCCATGCGGTCGGAGGCAAAAACCACCACCGTGCCCAGCGGCGTCAAGCCCGCCAGGGGGGAGACGCAACTTTCCGCCACCCCGCCGGCCGGAGGCTGGATGGTCAGGTGGTAGCAGCCCTCGGCCGCGGCCACCTCCACCTTGCAGCCCCGGCTCTCCGCGAAGCGGGTGACATTATCCCGGGCCGCGATATTGTCCACCATCACGATCAGGTGCTGGGCGCCTCCGGCCTCCAGGGCCTCCTTGGTGCGCACCACCGGCAGCGGACAGGCCAGGCCGGTGAGGTCTAGAATTTTTGCCATATATTTCCCCTAATTAGTGGTCAGCGGCCAGTGGCCGGTAATCAGTGATCAGTGACAGTGACAGTGATCAGTAAAAAAACTGAAAAAAACTGATTACTGATGACTGATCACTCTCATCTTATCCCCCCAGGGCGATGGCCAGGGCGGTGGTGAGTTTGATCACGTCCTGGTTGCTTTTCCGCAGGTAGCCGGAGAGCAGTTGCGCCAGGCGCAGCATTATTTTCAAGCCCATTTGCGGATTTTCCCGGATCAGGGCCAGGAAGTCCTGTTGTTGGAGCTCCAGGAGGCTGCAGTCGGAAAGAGCGGTGACGGTGGCCGACCGGGCCTCGTTTTCCAGCAGGGCCATTTCCCCGAAGCAGACCCCGTCTTCGGCCTTGAGGCGGATCATCACCTTTTCCTTGGGCGTATCCTCGTCCAGCACCAGGGTCAGGGCCTTGGTGATTTCCACTTCTCCCTGACACATAATGAACAGACTTTCTCCGGTTTCCCCTTCCTGCAAGATGGGGTCTCCCGCGGGGAAATTGCGGGGGCGGGTGCGATCCAGGATTTGTTGAATTTCGTTTTCTTCCAGGTCATGGAAGAGGAAGATTTTTTTAATTATGTCGGCTTGGGGAATCATAGGGCCGGCCGCCGGGGGGCTATGACCACCACGTATTGATGGGGTCCCAAAATCAGGGTTTCCGGAGGATTGATCTGGCAATCCACTTTCGTGCGGCCAAAGAGGTGGGTCATGCCGGTTTCGGTAAATTTGCGGCGGATGAACTCGTCGATCCCCGAAGGCTCGCCGGAGAGCAAATCATCCAGGGCCAGGGCCCGGCCTTCGGTATAGACGGCCACGGGCAGCGCCTGGTGCTTCTCTTTCAAGAAGGCAGACAATTCCCCCAGGGTGCGGCCATGATAGCGGCTGGGGACCGCCACCGGCCACAGATTCTGCCCTTCCGCGGTGAGCAAAGTGGACAGGATATGATACAGCCCGGGGGAGGCCAGGGCCCCGGCCAGCAAGGAGCTGTCGTATTGACCCCGGACCAGGACCTCCTCCACCCCGGCCCGTTCCAGATGCGGCCGGTTTTCCGGCTGCAGCAGTTCCGCCAGGACCCGGATTTTGCCGTTCATGGATTTAACGGTGAGCGCGGTGAGCAAGGTGCGTTGGTCCACCTGGGCCGCGGTCTCCCCTTCTTGCCGGTTCGCCAGGATAATGGCTTTGAAGGCCTGATTCACATTGGCTTTCTCGAGAATCTCTTCCCTGGAGGGATCGCCCCAGAGGTAAAGCACCTCAAAAGTGTGAAATCTTTCTTTCAATCGCTCCAACTGTTCCGGGGGGAGCTGGTTAACCAGCACCACCGGGATCGGCGGGGTCAGACGCTTGAGCAGTTGGTCCAGAAGAACTTCCCCGTCATAATGCCAGCCCAGGATCAAAATGTGGTTGACTGTCTTGATTGCTTCCAAACCTCTCTCCCGGCGAAACTTGCGTTCCACGAATACCGAGGCCACGGTGGCGGTGAGCAGGGACAGGCTGAGCACTCCGCCCAGCATCAGGCTGACACCCACCAGGCGCCCCAGGAAAGTTTGCGGTACTACGTCCCCATAGCCCACGGTGGTCAGGGTGACCAGGGACCACCAGACACCGGTGCTGAAGCGGATCAGCCAGGTATTTCCCTGGGCTTCGAACAGGGAAAAACCGATCCCCCCAAAAAGGACCAACAGAGACACTGCCAACAGCAGGTTGAAGACCCGCTCCCGGCGCAAGACCCCGATAAACCTGTAAATATTATCTTTAACCACTTCCCCTTGGAATGCCGCCGCCTGTAAGAGTGAATATATTTTCAGAGAGAGGTGGGCAGACGCAACGTCTCTCTCCTCTTTGTCCCTTTAAGTAAAACTCCGGCTGCAGCAGCGGGCGCAGCCGGGGAGAAGCCGGCGGCTGATCAGGCGGCGGAACCGCTGCATTTGCGAGCCGTTCCAGATTTCCCGGAAGGGCCGCTCAGTGATATTTCCGGCCACCAGATGCAAACAGGGTGATACGGTGCCATCGGGCATAACCCGGCAACCTTTCCAAAAGTCCTGGCACACCTGGGGGAAGGGATGGTTCAGATCCAGGTAATAAGATTCCAGCAATGCCGCTGGCAGGTTAGGCAGGAATTGCAGCCGCAGGCGGCCCTGAGCCCGGCGCCGGACTTCTTCCAGCCCGGCCCGCAGCCGGGGCAGGTCCTTCCTGGTGATTTCACTCTCGTAGAACTCGCCCGGGGGAATGGAAGGGGTAATCAGGTCCAGACCGTGACTCTGGGCGAACTCCCGGGAAAGCCAGCGATTATGGTGCGCCACATTATCCTGGGAATTAAAGATGGTATGTTGCACCTGCAAGATGTCGGCCCCCATTTCCAGGGCCAAAGGCGCCATCTGTTCCAGGATGGGGATATTGGCTTTGGAAATGACGCAGTTGATCAGAACCAGAGGGGCGGCGCGGTTCCCCCGGGCCGCCACCAGGGCGGCGATTCCTTCCTGGCTGCGCCGGAACGCGCCCTTAAGCCCCCGGACACGGTCATGGATGTCCTCCGGCCCATCCAGGGAGACCGTCACCATCTCCACTTCCGCGGCCACCAGCAGATCGGCCGCCCGGTCCAGCAAGGTGCCGTTGGTCTGGAGGTGCAGGAGAAACTTCCGTTTCTTGGCCTCCCGGATAAGTTCTGGAAAGCGGGGGTAAAGCAGCGGCTCCCCGCCGGTGAGATAGAGCCGGGGGCGGAAATAGGCCACCTGGTCCAGCAAGTCCTGCCAGGCGGCCAACGGCAGTTCCCGGGCCGGGTCATACCAGCTCAGGGTCTTGGAGGCGCGGGATTGATGCCGGTGCTGCTCGCACATCCGGCACTTCAGGTTGCAGCGCCGGGTCAGGTTGAGGCTGAGGCTCACCGGCGGGCCACTCAATCCCGGCCGGTAGCGGCGGTCTAAAGAAATGCCACAGCGGCGGCGATATTCTTCCCGCAGGACCGAATGGATCATGCCGGGATTGTGCCGGATCATTTGCCAAGCCCGGCTGGCCAGGGAAGACTTAGGCTGGTTTTTGGGAGCCATGGCCGGCATCTCTTCCGGACTTAGCAGCATCCGCCCTCTCCCCTGCCGGCAGGGTCAGTCCTGAAAATATGACGCGCAGGAAGTATCTGATTCCCACACATTGACCCGGCTGACCTTCACCCCGTCCCGGTTCAAGATCGCAGCCAGGCGTTGAAACAGGAAGGAGGCCAGGTTTTCCGATGACGGGTTTTGGTGGCTAAACGCGGGCAGTTCATTCAGGTACTTATGGTCGATTTCTTCCAGCAGCTCCCGGGTCCGGGCCTTGACTACGCCGAAATCCAGAAGCAATCCGGCCTCGTCCAGCTTTTCTCCCAACAGGAAGACTTCCACCTTCCAGTTATGCCCATGCAGGGCCTCGCATTTGCCATAGAAGTTTTCCAGGCGATGGGCCGCGGAAAATGAAGTGATGATCTTTAGTTCATACATGGAATGTTAGCCGTTTCCTTCTTTAAGACGGCGCAGGCGGGTTTCTATCCGGCCGATAAAGGCGCGCAGATCGCTTTGCAGGGCCGCCAATTCCTTATGGTGCTTGGCGTCGATGCTTTTCAGTTCCTTGAACCAGAACTCCAGGATGGCGGTTTCCCGCTGGCGCAGTTCGTCTTCCACCCGTTGTTTCAACTGTTTTACCAGAGCTTCATCCATAAACCACCCTGTTATCTAGCTACTCGAAAAACCTGCTTTTGTCAATCAGTTGCGGACGTTCGGCTTCTCTTCTCAAAAAGAGCGGATGGGCCATTGGTGTCTCCGGGCCTGCCGCTTCAAGCGCCAGGAGGGATTGACCGCCACGGGAAAGCCGATGCGGTGAAAAAGATGGAGATCCTGGAAATGGTCGCCATAAGCGAAGGAATGGGGCAGATCCAGATTATGTGAACGGGACAGTTCCAAAAGCAAGTGTAGTTTATTCTCCCCCCGGGGATGAAGGCCGGTGATCTCCCCGGAAAAGCAGAGACCGTTTTGGCCCACCTCCGTGGCAATGAGCCAATCCGCACCCAGTTCCTCCTTCAGCGGCGCCAGCAGAAATGCCAGGGAACCGGTAAGCAGGACGATCCCATGTCCTTGGGACTGGTGCTCCCGGACGCAGGCCAGGCCCGCGCGGCTCAGGCGGGGGGCGATATCTTCCTGGTAGCATTGCCTGGCCAGGCGCAGGGTGTCTGCCACCGGCAGACCCTGGAGGTAGGTCTTGTTCCGAAAACGCTCCTGGGGGTTCCAGGCCAGCCGCCCCAGGTAAGTCAGGGCCCGGGGCACCCGCAGCAGGCCTTGCCGCAGCAGATACCGGAAGAAGAGACGCTCGGTGTATCCCTGGATGAGAGTCTGATCCACGTCAAAGATGGCGGCAATGCGGTTCATAGAGTGCCTGTAACCGGAAACGGGTGGCGCTGACTCACCCCGGCCTCTTCCCGGTCGTAAAATAGATGCGGCCGTCCAGCACCACGGGTATCCCCCGCAGTACGCAGAGGCCCACAGCCAGGAAGATAAGACCTTCGTTCAGCGGACGCAAGGTCGACAATATTTGCGGGTTTTCCAAAACCAGGGCGTGGGTCAAGTATAACATACAGAAGACCACGGCCTTAGCCAGGCCGTAAAAAGCGCGCATGAATCGGGAAGCCACCAGAAACCTGCCCACGGAGGAGTGCATCATGCCGAAGCCTGATTTTCCCTGGGTTAGAGCCACACCCCGGATGCCGTCCACAATAAAAGAGCGGATCAAAAAAATAATGGGCACCCATAAAGGGACCATGCCCAGGTACATGAAGGTGATCCAGAGGATGTTTTCCACCGCCCGGTCCAGGGCGATATCCAACACTGCCCCGATCTCCGTTACCTCATTGCGGAGCCGGGCGACATAGCCGTCGAACCAATCCATCAGGTAAAGAATGATCAACAGCCCCAACCCCAAAAGGCGCACGTGCCAGTATGGCACGAACAGAAAGGCCACCAGCAGCAGCAGTAGCGGCAGCCGGGCCAGGGTAATGGTATTAGCCAGAGACATCCGGGGCGTCCTAGAGAGAATTTAAATTTGACCTAAAAATTATCAAAATAGTTAACTTTTTTCAATTTAATACCGTCCCCCAAACGAGCCGGATAGGGTGCAGCTTATTGCCTGAGTTTAAACTTTTGCTCATGGACCGGGCCTGGAGGACTCCCTGCAAAAGGGCTTTTTTGTGCCGCAGTTCTGTGCTATGTTTCATGATTAAGCGGCCTGTCCGCAGGTCGATACCCCAGGCAAGGCGGGCTTTTGGATGACCAGGTCCAGGCAGGATGATTCTGAACCCTTAGAAGAACTCGGCCAGAGATACCAACTGCAGCACCAGCTCCGGGAAGAGCCCTGGGGAGAGGTGTGGCTGGCCGCAGATCGCCTCTTACATACCGAAGTAGCCCTGAAGCTTTACCCCCGCACTGACCCGGATTGGACCGAGGGTCAGAAGATCCTGGTCCAGGAAGCGGCGTTGTCCTTTATGTTGCGGCATCCCCTCATTCTTGGGGTCTCCTTTTTGGGAGAGGCGGAAGACGGACTTTATCTGGTGGAGGAGCCTTTTGACGGCGAGAGTCTGATGGCCCACCTGTCCCAGAAGCAGCGTCTGCCTGTGCCCCAGACTCTCCGTCTGATGGAGCAGATCAGCCAGGCTCTGGCATTTGCCCATCAGCAGGGATTGGCGCATCAATCCCTGAACCCTTTGCATATTCTCCTCAAGGGGGACGAAGTGCGGGTGGCCAATTTCGCCTGCCCCCCGGCAGATGGTGATAAGGCCCTGCATCTGGAGCTTAAGGCCTATACTCCCCCCGAGGTCCTGCATGGTGAGGAGAGATCGGA
>JAKAGH010000133.1 GCA_021817645.1 Deltaproteobacteria bacterium | reverse complement strand
GTTGGAGGGCAGCACCCCGTCGGCGATCAGGAAAGTGGTGGCCCGGGAATGGTCGGCAATGACCCGGAAGGCTACGTTTTCCTGGGGATTCGGGCCATAGGCGCGGCCCGCCAACTCTTCCACCCGGCCGATCACCGGCCGCAGCAGATCGCAGTCAAAATTGCTCTGCACTCCCTGAATCACCGCGCTCAGGCGCTCCAGCCCCATGCCCGTGTCGATGCTGGGCTTGGGCAGGGGATTTAATTTCCCGTCCTGGCCGCGGTTGAACTGCATAAAGACGTTGTTCCAGATCTCCAGGTAGCGGTCGCATTCGCACTTGCCGATGCCGCACTCCGGGCCGCAGGCCATGGCCTCGCCCTGGTCGATGAGGATCTCGGAGCAGGGGCCGCAGGGGCCGGTATCCCCCATGGCCCAGAAATTGTCCTTCTCCCCCAGCCCGACGATGCGCTCCGGCGGCAACCCGGCGATCTTCTCCCAGAGGCGGGCGGCCTCGTCGTCTTCATGGTAGACCGTGGCCCAGAGGCGCTCCGCGGGCAGCTTATAAACCTGGGTCAGGAGCTCCCAGGCCATCTCGATGGCCCCTTCCTTGAAATAATCCCCGAAGGAGAAGTTCCCCAGCATCTCGAAAAAGGTATGATGCCGGGCGGTAAAACCCACGTTCTCCAGGTCGTTGTGTTTGCCCCCGGCCCGCACGCACTTCTGGCAGCTCGCGGCCCGGCTGTAAGGGCGCACCTCTTCCCCCAGGAAGGTTTTCTTGAACTGGTTCATCCCGGCGTTGGCGAACAGCAGGGTCGGGTCCCCGTGGGGGATGAGGGAGGAACTGACCACCCGGGTGTGGCCGTGGTCTTCGAAGAAGCGCAAAAAGGCTTCCCGGATTTCACTGCTGGTCATGGGGCCTCTTCCTCCGTCAGGATGGGGGCTTTAGGGTTCAGGCCGTAGGCGCCGCGAATCTGGCGCTCCAGTTCGCCCGCGGCCTCCGGGTGCTCTTTGAGATAAGTTTTGGCGTTCTCCCGGCCCTGGCCGATCCGCTCGGAGCCCAGGCTGTACCAGGCGCCGCTTTTGCTGATCAGGCCCTGTTCCGCGGCCAGGTCCAGCAGGTCCCCTTCTTTGGAGATGCCCTGGCCGAAGACGATGTCGAATTCCGCCTCCCGGAAAGGAGAGGCCAGCTTGTTTTTCACCACCCGCACCCGGGTGTGGTAACCCATCACCTCATTGCCTTCCTTGATGGCGCTGATGCGGCGGATGTCCATGCGCAGGGAGGCATAGAACTTCAGGGCGTTGCCGCCGGTGGTGGTCTCGGGGTTGCCGAACATGACCCCGATCTTGTGGCGGATCTGGTTGATGAAGATCACCGAGGTCTGGGTCTTGCCGATGGTGCCGGTGAGTTTGCGCAGGGCCTGGGACATGAGGCGGGCCTGGGAGCCCATCTGGGCGTCCCCCATCTCCCCTGCGATTTCCGAACGGGGCACCAGCGCGGCCACGGAGTCCACCACCACCATGTCCACGGCGTTACTGCGCACCAGGATTTCGGCGATTTCCAGGGCCTGCTCCCCGGAATCCGGCTGGGAAATGAGCAGGTCTTCGGTTTTTACCCCCAATTTCCGGGCATATTGTACGTCCAGAGCGTGTTCCGCGTCCACAAAAGCCGCGACCCCGCCCAGCTTCTGGGCCTCGGCAATGGCATGCAAGGCCAGGGTGGTCTTCCCCGAGGATTCAGGCCCGAAGATCTCCACGACCCTTCCTCTGGGGATGCCGCCGATCCCCAGGGCCAGGTCCAGGGAGATGCAGCCGGTGGGGATTACCGCCACGTCGATCTTTTCGTCGGCCCCCAGGCGCATGATAGCCCCTTTGCCGTACGCCTTCTCAATCTGGCCCAGGGCCTGGTCCAACGCCTTGGCCTTCTCCGGTGCTCCTTGCTCTGCCATGTTTTATTCCTCTTCCTTTTAATTTGGATTTCTTGTTTGTCTTTTAGCTGTCAGCGGTCAGCTTTCGGCAAAAGCAATTATGACTACTGTCAAAAGTTCAAGGTTCAAGATTCAAAGTTATTTGTCTTGGTGGCACAGGCTTTCCAGCCTGTGCGGGGCGGGCGAGACGCCCGCCGCTACCACCCTATCACTCGTTCCCAAGCTCCGGCTTCGAATGACGTCTGGGTGTCGCGATTTTTTCTCCATTACCTTTTTAGAAACGGTTATGCCCTGCAATTATCTGGAGGTATTCTTCCTTCACATCCTCATCGATTTCAACTCTTCCTGAACCAGCCCAATGCCGATCCTGACGATTCTTCTTGACACCGGAGATCCAATATTCTTCCCTGGTTTCAACATCCATATAATTCCCTGAAACGCCACCACCCGTCAGCCGCTGGAAAGCTTTATCTCGGTAATAAATAGTCTTACCGGTTTTTGAGAAAGAGACTCTGCCGATCCTGGCCGGCCGTTATCCTGATATCCGCTTTTAAGTTCTATGTACATTATGCTGGTTTTCATAGGTACTCAGTGTTTATGGTGAGTAGGGCGCAGCTTACAAATGCTTTCCCAGAGGATCGTCTGCAACGGCGTATAAATCGACCCCTGGGGCGTCAGGGTGCTCTTAAACAAAATAATCTCGTTCACCGGGAACGGCGGGCACTTAGGGGCGGCGCAGGCTGAAGCCTGCGGCTACCATGTCCTGGCCCCTGATCCCTGGCCCCTCTTATTCCTGACCCGTCAGTTCCTCCCAGAAGGCTCGCGGAGAAAGAATGCTTACCTTCCCCATACCCTTGAGGCCTTGCAGGTCGTGATCGCCGGTGACCAGGACCTGTGCCCCCGCGACGAGGGCCGCGGCGACGATGGCCCCGTCATCCTGGTCCTGGATGGGGAGGTCCGGCACTTCCCCAGGCTCGGCCACGATTGCTTCTTGACCGATAAGTTCCAGGTATTCCGCGCTCAACTGCTCCGGGACGTCGAACTTCATATCCAAGATTCGCCGGACCTCTTGAAGAACCTGGGTACAAATGACGAGTTCATGGGCCGCCAAAACCGCCCGGAAGACGTCGGCGCACAGTCCCCTGGTCGTAACCGCGCTGACGATGACGTTGGTGTCCAGGAGAACTCTCACGAAACTTCCCGGAACACGTCCTCATCGGTGAGATATCCCCGGGCCTCCGCGAAAGGCATGATCTTCCGGCGCAGGGCTTCGAACTGACTGACCCGGAGTTGACGGCGCAGCGCTTCCCGGGCAATCTCACTCCGATTCTTGCCCGATTGTTTCGCCGCCTTGGTCAGCAGCTTATCCAACTCCTCGTCAAGCCTGATGGTCAAGGTGTTAGTCTTCATGTCTTACAATGTATTACATTAGCCAGCCTTGATCAAGCCTTTTTCACACTGAACAATAATTAGTGGTGGAGGGCGGGCATTGCCCGCCGTTAATTTTTATGCGGTTCCCCAGTTAAACTTGGGAACCGGATAAACAGGCCCTTTCCCCTAATTGCGATTGCGGTCCGCTGGGCGCAACTGGATCATTATTTCCCTGGCAATGGCCTCCGCCAGCAGGCGGTTACCCTCGGGGGTGAGATGGACCCAGCTCCAGACCCATTCCCGGTGGGAATCCAGGATGCCGATGCCGTCGATCAGAAGTACCTGGCGCTCACGGGCCCACTTTTTCAAATCATCCATCAAGCGATCATGCGCCAGGAAAAAGATATCAGTATTTGTTCCTTTTTGGCGTCCCATTTTTTCACTGATCAACCTGACTTCTTCCTTGTACGTCAGCCCCTTGGCATCAACGGACATGGATCTGGCCTGTTGCGTGATGATGAACAGGCGGATGCCGTTGGCCGAACAAAGCTCCTTAATTTTAGCCAGATTGCCGAGAAAGAACTTGCTCTTTCCGGGAATGAACTGATCCAGATACTCCTTAGAATGGGTTGCCTTGGTTCTCAGTATCCCCCAGGGGACCATGACCACCAGCAAATGATCCCTCAAGGCTTTCAATACCACCCGGGGCAGACTGTCCTTGGGGAGATTAAGGGCCGCGGGAACTAATTGAACATCCTTCTCGCAGTCGTTGATTCCTTCGTAAAAAGTAACTATATCCGGCTTTAGAGGCAGGGCTTCATTAATAAACAAGGCCAAGATATTGTCGGAAGTCAGGTGTGGTATACCGAAATTTAACACTTCCACATCTTTTATCTTGGCGTCAAAATGATTTTCTTGAATTTCTTTTCTGAGGATGGCTTCCAGGAAGAACGGATAGGTTTCATCGTCCCTGTCTCCGTATCCGAAGGTCGATGATGCCCCCAGGGTTACAATCCGCAGCAGGCTATCCGGCTTTTCCTCCTTAATATCTTTTCCTCGGAATCCCTTGTTGTTGATCCTCACTGAATAGTATTTATTGGTTATCGGGTGGCGATCAAATCTCTCCTGATTGGGGAAAAATTTGGAATAACGAAGCACCATCTCAGGCTGCCCGGCCACTGACTGTTTTTTCTCAATGAGCTGCATCCGTTCCGTGGTGCCCTCGAATCCTGATTTACTCCATTTAGTCCCGTAATATAAATACTCCGGCCCGACTTTGTAAGCGAGAAACAGCCGCAGGGCCACCTCAACAACCAGGAAGCTAAGCCCTAAAATAATCGCAATGTTTTTGATCTTAGGCACTGCAGCTCCACAACTTGGAAAGTACGGTTAATAATTTATTTTCTTGCTTATCCAGGCTCCTGCCCCAAATAGTTTCCTGGTGGCACAGGCGTCTCGCCTGTGCGGTACTGAGGCGGGCGAGACGTCCGCACTACTCACTTTTCATGGTTTATGGGTGAGCCAAAGGCTCATGTTCAACTGCTTGGAAAGGCCTTTGCCCCGAAGCTCCTGCTTCTTGCTCGCCAGCCATGGGCCGCCCAAAAAACCTGGCCCCTGCCCCCCTAACCCCTCACCGCTCTATTCCCCAAAGGTATCACCTGGAGCGGCGTATAAATCGATCCCTTGGGGGTCAGGGTGCTCTTAAACAAAATAATCTCGCTCACCTGGAAGGGCGGCCAGTTCAGGGGCGGCAGCTTTTCCAGGGCCTGGGCCAGCCGGAGCCGGTTGGCCGGCGATTTCACCCGGCCCAGGGTGAGGTGCGGGTTGAAGGGCCGTCCCTCCGGCAGGTGGCCCAGGGCCGCGAAGGCCTTCTCCAACTGGTGGTACATCTGCGCCAGGGAGATGAGGGCGCCGCCCAGGCCCAGCCAGATGACCCGGGGGTTCTTCATGCCGGGAAAGGCCCCGGCCTGGGTGACCTGGAGTTTAAAAGGCTCCTGGCCGGCTGCCGCGTCCCGGGCCGCCTGGGTGATGGGGTCGATTTCGTTATCCGGCACGTTGCCGAAAAATTTCAGGGTCAGGTGGATGTTGCCCACCTGCACCCAGCGCACGTCCGCATTGCTCCGCTTCAGCTCCCCCTGGACCAGCGCCAGTTGGGGGCGGAGCGCATCCGGCAGATCAAGGGCCAGAAAGCAGCGAATCATGGCGGAACTCTCAGCTTGCAGCGGTCAGTTTGCAGCTTTATTAAACCCTATAGTGACGCTTCAAAATTATCATGATATCCATAAACCAGCAGTTTTACCCCCCCCTTTGAAAAAGGGGGCAGGGGGGATTTGAAGTAACTCCCTAAAATCCCCCTAAATCCCCCTTTTTCAAAGGGGGACTTAACATCCTGTGGTCTCAGATTTTGGTCAGATTAAATACCATCCTATTTGGTGGAACGCCATTACAGATCCTTCGCTGCGCTCAGGATGACACAAAAACAGTTTGCCACACTCTTTTCTTGAGCTGAAAGCTGATCGCTGACAGCTGACCGTTACTTCAACTCCCTTCTCAGCCAATCCAGTGCGGTTTGGGCCGACAGCGCTTTGATTTCCTCCCGGGAGCCGTGAAAGCGGTAGTTCTTGGCTTCGACCCCCGCCGCGGTGGCCAGACCGATCCAGACGGTGCCCACCGGCTTGGCCGCGCTGCCGCCGCTGGGCCCGGCAATACCGGTGACCGCCAGCCCCAGGGGAGTATGAAAAATCTCTTTGACCCCCAGGGCCATGGCCCGGGCCGTGGCCGCGCTCACCGCGCCTTCCCGCTCCAGGGTCTCCCCGGGGACCCGGAGCAGGTCCAGCTTGGCCTGATTGCCGTAGGTCACCACCCCGCCCTGGAAATAGTCGGAGGAGCCGGGCACATTGGTAAGGCGGTGGCCGATGAGGCCGCCGGTGCAGGACTCGGCCACGGCCAGGGTCAGGCCTTGCTGCCTCAGTTTTTGGCCCACCATTTCCTCCAGGGAGTGCGTTTCCGGCCCCAGGAGCATCTCCCCCACTTCCCGGCCCAGGACCGAGGTGAGCCGGTCGAGGTCATCTTCCAAAGCCTGGGGGTCCTGACCCCTAACGGTCAGGGTGAGGTGATTCTCCGGAAAGTTGGGGTAAAAACCGACGCACACTTCCTGCTGCCAATCCACCAGTTTGTTGACCTTTTCCTGGAGTTCGGTCTCGGTGATGCCGAAGAGCCGGAGGGTGCGTTGCCGCATATATTTGCCGCCGCCGGCAAACCCCACCAGAAAAGGCAGCACAAAGGAGTCAAAAAGAACCCGCATCTCCCGGGGGACGCCGGGGAGAAAAAAGAGCCAGGCATCCTGATGCTTCAAGGAAAAACCGCAGGCCGAGGCGCCCGGGTCCAGCACCGTGGCCCCTTCCGGGATCACGGCCAGCCGGGCGTAGCGATCTTCCCAGGGGAGTCCCCTCTCCCCCAGACAACGGCGGATGCGGGCCAGGAGGGCTTCGTCCTCAAAGAGCCGCAGATTGAGGGCTTGGGCCGCGGCGGCCACCGTGATGTCATCATCCGTGGGCCCCAGGCCCCCGGTGATGATGATGAACTGGGAGCGGGCCAGGGCCTGGGCCAGCAGCGTCTGCAGCAGGGGGGCCCGGTCGCCCAGCATGGTGATGCTTTGCACCTCCAGACCGGCTTCATGGAGACGGCGGGCTACATAACGGCCGTTAAAGTCGCCCACCCGCCCGGTAATCAATTCGGTGCCGGTGGCGATGATTTCTCCTAGCATCTTCAGTAGCCAGTGGTCAGTGGCCGGTGGTCAGTGGAAGTTGGCGGTAATTTTTCCGACAACGGTTACTGATTGTTGGCAACTAGCACTCAGCCCCTCCCGAATGAAATCTTATATTCTTTTTCCGATCCGAAGAGTCCCCAGCGGCCGCACAGGATTTCCAGCCTGTGCGGATTAACGGGCGGGCGAGGATGCCCGCCCTAAGCAACAGCTAATATTCTCGTTCCCAAGCTTTGCTTGGACCCCCTCATACTCGCCATGCTCAGCTTGGCCGCCAATTCCGTTCCCAAGTGCAACTTGGGAACGAGGGGAAAATGTAGGGTGGGTCTCACGCACCAGCTTTGGCGCGTAAGACGCGCCCCATGAGAGACATTCTTAGAGCAGGGAAAGGTTCCCTCTTTGGTTGAAAGCTGATAGCTGACCGCTCCTGCCCTAGTTTCCTCCCCCGCTAACCACTTTCATTATCACCTCCAGCAATCCCCTTGCCATCACCCCCGCAACCAAATCATCCAGGGTCACCCCCCAGCCCCCTGGGAGACGCTCGCAATCCTTTATCGGGAAAGGTTTCCCGATGTCCAACAATCTGAAGAGGGTGAACCCGGTCAACACCCAAGGCCATAAAAGCGGTACCCAGGCCAGGGCGGCCAGCAGGCCCACCACTTCGTCCAAGACGATGCTGGGGTGGTCGGGTCCCAGGTATTCCTGGGCCAGGCCGGTGATCCCAATGCTTGCTGCCGTCAGGAGCGCCAGGGCCAAGACATAGCCCCAGGGACTCAAATGCTGCAGCAGCCACCACAGGGGCAGGGCCGCCAGCGTGCCCCAGGTGCCGGGCATCCGGGGCAGGTTGCCAACTCCCCCGCAAGTAGCCAAAGCCAGGATAAGCCGGGGCCGCGGCCTGCCGGGGCCAGCGCTGAATGGGGTTCTGCCTTTCCTTAACATCTCAAAAGTACACAGATTTAAAGTGGTTGTCAACAATTCCCCGCCGCCGGTTTCTCCGGTTTTACCGGAACCGGGGGCAGTTATTAATCATTGCAAGATACATAACTTTCAGGTTTTTTTCATCCCCATCTCTCCGGGAATTTTACAGTTTTGTGGCAAACGTAATAAAGGGGTTAAAAAATGGTGCAAT
>JAKAGH010000132.1 GCA_021817645.1 Deltaproteobacteria bacterium | reverse complement strand
GCATCTTTGTGCCCTCTGTGTCTCCGTGGTGAATCTTTTTCTTAGCCTCCTACCTCGATTCCTTTCACTGCTGCAAAAAAGGCCCTCAATCTCTCCGCATCCTTCTTTCCCGGCGAGGCCTCGACACCGCTGGCCACGTCCACGGCCTGGGGTTGGGCTGCGGCGATGGCCTGAGCCACGTTGGCCGGGGTCAGGCCCCCGGCCAGAATGATGGGGCCGTATTTCCGGGCCTCCCGGGCCAGGCCCCAATTGAAGGTCTCGCCGGTGCCGCCCACGAGCCCCTTTTTATAAGTATCCAGTAAAAGCGCCTGAGCCGCTCCCCGGTATGCCGCCAGACCGGTCAGAGAGTTCTCATCCTGGATACGGAAGGCTTTGATCACCCGGCGGCCCAGGGTCCGGCAATACTCCGACGTCTCTTGGCCGTGCAACTGCAGCCAATCCAGGCCCACCTGCGCGGCCAGTTTTTTCACCGTGGCCGCGTTCTCGTCCACAAACACCCCCACGGTGGACACAAACGGCGGCAATTGGGCAATAATGGCCCGGGCCGCGTCCGGCGCGATGGAACGGGGGCTGGGCGGATAAAAGATAAACCCCAGCGCGTCCGCGCCCAATTCCGCCGCCAGCAGGGCGTCTTCCAGATTCGTAATACCGCAGATTTTTATGCGTACCATATATTAAACCTGATTCACAAGTGCGAAATCGGAGTTACGATCTGCAATAGCGATTCAGCAAATCTTTTTCTGTATTGGCCGCATTCCTAACAGAAAACGTATTACATAAAACCTTCTTACTATAATATCATAGATCGCTAGAATAATTATAAAAGATAATATATTGATGATTGCAAATTTAGTAATCAAGTGAAACTCAGTTTCCACAACGTAATAGCCCAATATTATTATAATAGTCTGGTGAATAATATATATCGGTAGCACAGCTTCACTTGTATAGTCCAAAAAATGGTTGCTGAAATTTAAGCTTCTCTGTGCAAAACCCAATAATACTATTAACCAACACAATGTAGCCAACGAATTAAGACCAAGTTGCGATAGGTTCGGCAGATTATAGCCATTAACGAATCTGTAGCCTAAAAAATACGAGCCGAGGTAACAGATGGAAATAGCTACACCTGCAATCAACGCTGCATTAAGATTGCGTTCCAGAGATTCCTGAAACCAAGGGAATATGTAGAACAGAACCCCGTATAAAAAAATGAAGAGCATGAACAGAATACGGGCCCAATCCGAGACAATATTTTGTGGTCCCGGATATGGGACCTTCAACGTCATCTGGATTATGGCCAGCGGCAGGCACAGTAAAAAAATGCGGCGGCCTTCAGCCAGCCAGGCACAAAAGCTTTCCAGGAGGGTTGCCCTCCGGCCTGCTTTCCATCTCAATATTAACGGCAGAACGGCTACCGAAATGATAAAGAGGTAAAAAAGGAACCAGAGATGGTTCCAGGTCAAATTGCCTTCAGGAAAAACGCCCTTGAATAGATGAGAATAAAAATCAAAATAATTGCCGCTGAACCCAAACTTTTGAATCCTTTCATAAAATGTTTGGGGCGGAACAATTATAAGTATACCAAATATCAATGGCAAAATAAGCCTCAGAAAGCGTTCCTTGATGTAGGCGGCCGGGGGGCGTTTGCTTAAGGCAAACCAGGTGGAAGCGCCCGCCAACAGGAAAAACAGAGGCATATGCCAGTTATCGATAAATCCCATGATAGTAGTAATACCAGTGCTGGTGACGTTGTTTTTGATATGAAAATCAAAATTCGCAAAAATTGCACCAGTATGATAGGGAATTAATAGCATGACAGCCAATACTCTCAGCCAGTCCAGATAATAAAGCCGCTCATCTTTTAATTGTTGCTGCATAATAAAAATATAGGGGGCACGCCCGCCGTCTTTGGGCGGTGGGCTTAATCTCCGCTGCTAATAAACTCTCTGAGCTTCTTCCCCGGGTTCCCCGAAGTCACCAGCGTCTCGCCGATGAGAAAGCCCTTGATGCCCGCGGCTGCCAAGCGCTCAAGGTCCGCCCGGGTCTTCAGGCCCGACGCGGCCACCAGGGTCACTTCTTTCGGCGCCAGGGGGGCCAGCTCCAGGGCCCGGTCCGGGTACATCTTAAAAGTATGCAGGTCCCGGGAATTGACGCCGATGACCCGGGCCCCGGCGTCCAGGGCCGTCTCCATCTCCTCTTGGGTATGCACTTCCACCAGGGCCTCCAGCCCCAGGGAGCGGGTCAGCAGCAGCAAAGCCGTAAGCTTTCCTGCCTCCAGCAGGCTGACGATGAGCAGCAGGGCGTCCGCGCCGATGGCCGCGGATTCATAAACCTGCACCGGCTCCAGGATAAAATCTTTGCGCAGGATGGGGATCTTAATCACCGGCCGCATCCGCCGGATGAATTCGGGGTCGCCTTTGAAGTATTTCACCTCCGTCAGCACCGACAGGGCCGCGGCTCCGTTATCCTGGTAAATCCTCGCCAGTTCCACCGGGTCCCAGTGCAGGGCCAGCTCGCCTTTAGAGGGAGAAGCCCGCTTGATCTCGGCAATAATGGCCGGACCCGCGGCGGCGTCCAACGCGGCCTTGAGGCTCAAAGCCGGACCCCGCGCGGCAATGGCCGCCTGAAAACGGGCCGTGGCCTCCGGTGTGAGGAGCGCCGCTGTCTCCTGCAACTTGTCTGCGACAATTTTAGCCAGGAAGTTCATTAATGCCTTCAGCCTTCCGCAATCGGACCCGGACAACCAACAGCCCCAAGATGGTTAAGGGCATGACCACATCGGCTAGCCAGATCGCCAACCCTGCGTTATATGGGGCATAATTGCCGGCCAGCATATCCTGGAAATGCCCGTACCCGCACCCCAGGAAGAAGACAGACAGCCCCACTCCGGTGGCGGTCCGGAAACCACCACGATTCCAAATACACATAACCCCCAATACCCCAAAGGCCAGGTTAGCCATGGCTACTTCAAACTGAAAAGGGCTGCCTGGCTGCCAGCCGATCCCCAGGGCGATTTCCTTGGCAAAGAAAGTGTGGCCCACCGCGCCCATAAGCCCGGCCACCCCTGCAAAGATCAGCAGTAGATAGAGGAGCGCCACATCCACTGCCCGGGATGCACTCCATGGTAATTTATCCCAGTGCAAATGAACCGCGATAGCTGCCAAGGCCGCGGCCAGGTAAATGAACCAGATCAAATCCGTCTCCTGAGCGTTCTCGAATGATTATTCACCACCAAGACACCAAGGCACAAAGATTCACCAAGAAGATATTTCTTTGTGCCCCTTGGTGTTCTTTGTGTCTTGGTGGTTAGTCTTTTTCTTATCCAAAGCTTTTGCTCTTCTCGATCAATGCTTCCAGTTTGCCCAGGGCCTTGCCGGATTTCATGGATTCCCGGGCCAGATTGATGCCTCCGGGAAAATCGGGGCACAGCCCGGCGGCGATAAAGACCGCGGCCGCGTTCAGGGCCACCATGTCTTCCTTCGGCCCGCCGCCCCCTTTAAGGACCTGGCGGACGATGCGGGCGTTTTCGAACACGTCCCCGCCTTTGATGTCCGCCAGCGTGGCCCGCTTCATGCCAAAATCTTCCGGCGCGATGTTGTAGGTGCGCACGCTCCCGTCCTGGAGCTGGCTCACCCGGGTGGGGCCGACGATGCTGATTTCGTCAAAAGAGCCCTCGCCGAAGACCACGAAGGCGCTGCGGCTGCCTAACCGTCCCAGCACCTGGGCCAGGGGCTCGGTGAGCGCGGCGTCATAGACCCCCAGCACCTGGACGTTGGCCCCCGCGGGGTTGGTCAGCGGCCCCAGGATGTTGAAGATAGTGCGGATGCCGATCTCCCGCCGGGGGCCGATGGCGTAGCGCATGGCCCCGTGCAGCTGGGGCGCGAAGAGAAAGCCGATGCCCACCTCATTAACGCATTGGGCCACCTGCTCCGGGGTCAGGGCCAGGTTTATCCCTAAGGCCTCGATGACGTCCGCGGAGCCGCACCGGGAAGAGACCGCGCGGTTGCCGTGCTTGGCGACTTTTAAGCCCGCACCGGCCGCGACAAACGCGGTGGTGGTGGAGACATTGAAGGTGTGGGTGGCGTCTCCCCCGGTGCCGCAGGTGTCCACCACCGTCTCCAGGTCCACGTTGATCTCGTCCCGGTCCAGGTCCACCAGGCCGTTGGCCACCGGGATGCGGGTGGCCTTGGCCCGCATCACCTTCGCCGCGGCGGTGATCTCCGGGACCGTCTCCCCCTTCAGGCGCAGCGCGGTGATGAAGGCCCCGATTTGGGCCTCAGTGGCCTCCCCGGTCATGATCACCTCCATGGCCCGGGTCATCTCCTCTTCCGTCAAATCCTGCCGGGTGACTACTTTGAAGATGGCTTCTTTGAGCATATTTCCCTCTCTATTTAAACTGCGAAAATACCGCGGCCAAACCGATGGGTACCAGAATCCAGCCGCTGATCTTGTGAAAGTGGTAGTACAGCAGCGTGGGGTACGAAATCTTGGACATCTGCCAGAGCCGGGCCAGGCCCAGGTCCACCCCCGGCAAAAATTCGTCCAGGCTCAGAAAGAAGCGCACCACCCTGGTCCTCCAGATATTGCCGTTCAACAGCCAGGTCCAGCCCCCCAGGAAAGAGGGGTCAAAGTTCTTGGGATCAAAAAACAGGGTCCCTATCATGACAATGAGCAGGCTGAGCCAGAAGGTGCGGCCGGGCTTCTTGCCGTAACCCGCCAGGCCGTCCCAAAAGATCAGGGTGGCCAGGTGGTCCGGCCGCCACCACTGCTCCAGGGCCACCCGGCGGCGGCCCTCAATATAGACGGTATCGGCCCGGTCCGGGTAGCCGCCTTGCCGCAAGAAGGTCTCCAACTGGGTGTAGTTCCGGGTGTCCAGGCGGCTGTGGTTGATCCAGGCCAGGAGCTTGGCCCAATCCTGGGGTCCCTCGCCCGCACTCAGGCCCTGGTAGACCAAACCTTCCAGCCAGACCTGGTCCCCCTGCGGCGGCCAGGTGACATTGATCATTTTCAGGGAATACAGGTTGCTATCCCGCAAATCGGCCTTTTGGCCGATCTGCAGATTTTTCAGGATGGTGGGGCCCTTGACCTGCAAGCGGGTGGCCTGCAATGCGTCCAGGCTCAGGTCACCGAGGATCAGGCTGTAATCCACCACCGCGCCGTCAAGGTTCAGCAGGGGGTAGGTCAGCTTGGAGGCCTCGCTGCCCGCGAACATCAGATTCTTGAAACTGGCACCGATCAGGGAGACGCCGCCCTGGAACACCGTGTCCAGGAACGAGGCGAAATTGTCCACCTTCAGGCCGTAAAATTTCGGGGGATGCTTCTGGTCTTCAAAGCGCGCTTCTTCGAAGTAGAGGCTGCCGGCAATGGCGCTGTTGCTGAAATTCACCGGGCCTTTGAAGATGGTGCGGTTAAAGAGCGCGCCGGAACCCACCTTGAGGCCGGTGCACAAGACCTCCTGCCCGGCGGACTCAAAGCGGGTGCCCACCGCCGACAGGGTGCCGGTGACTTCGGCGTCCGCCAGGGACACCGGCCCCTGGAACAGGGCCTGGTCGAAACTGGCCACCTGGCCCACTTTCACCCCGGTGAAGCTCACCTTTTTCTCCGGACTGGCAAACCGGGTGCCCTGGGCATTGAGTTCCGCACCCAGCCTGGAGCCGGTGAGGTCCATGCCTCCGGCAAAATCCGCATTCTTTAAAGAAAGGCTCCCCCCAATCTTCAGACCGTTGCAATTGACCTCCTGGTTTTGCCCGGTAAATTTGGCCTCTTGAAAAACCAAGTTTCCCTCGATCTGGGCCGCGCCGAAATCCACCGGTCCCTGAAAGACGGCCTCCCCGAAGAAGGCATCCAGGTCCACCTTGAGCTGGTGGAAATCGGCCTGCTGGGCAAAAACCGCGTGTTTCATTCCTAAGGTTTTGGTGAAATGGCTGCCGCTCAAGGTCACCAACCCCCGGAACTGGCAGCCCACCAGAAAGACCGCGTGGTTCACTTTGGCATATTGCAGGCTCAAGATGTCGGGAATGACGGCATGGAGCAGATAAATGCCGGCCCGGGGCGCTTTGAAGCCGGGAAAGCCGTCGGTGAGCAGGGCTTCTAGAAAGCGGCCCCGGAGCGTGCGCGCACCTTCATCCTCGCCGAAGCGCTCCCGCAAGTCCGCCACCCGGCCCGCGGCCACCTGCTGCAAGACCCAGGTCTCCGCCGGGTGGAGCGGACCAAGAGAGGTCTGTCCCAGGGCCGCGCCGCCACTGACCAGGAGGCACAACATCAGGCCCAGGGTGATGCCGGCCGGGCGCAGCAGTCTGTGCATAAGTCTATCCATCTATTTAAATTGCGTATACACCGCGGCCAGGGCGACGGGTATCAAGATCCAGCCCGCGATCTTATGGAAGTGATAATACAACAGAGTGCCGAAAGAGATTTGGGAAATTTGCCATAATCGGGCCAGGCCCAGGTCCACCCCCGGCAGGAATTCATCCAGACTGAGAAAGAAACGGATCGCCGTGGTCTTGGACGGATCGCCGTTCAGCAGCCATTTCCAGCCGCCCACGAAGGACGGGTCGAAATTGCGGTGATCAAAGAACAGCATCCCCAACATGACGATGGCCAGGCTGATCCACAGGGTGCGGCTGGGCTTGCGCCCATAGCCCGCAAGCAGGTCCCAAAAGACAAAAGTGGCCAGATTGGTGGGCCGCCACCATTTCTCCAGAACCTCCCGGCGTTTCCCCTGGATAAAGACCTCGTCGGCTTTGTCCTTCTCGCCCCGGCGCTGGAAATATGATTCCAATTGGCTGTAATTCTGGGTATTGAACCTGCTGATTTGCAGCAGGTTCAGAAGCTTCAGCCAATCCTGGGGGCTTTCCTCTGCGGCCTGGTCCCGGGCGGAGATGGCCTGGTAGGTCATCTCATCCAGCCAGATGGTGTTCTTGGGGGGCCAGGCCACCTTGATCAGCAGCAGGGTTTGAAAATTGCCGCTTTGCAGTTGCGCCTCGTCTTTGATCCGGACATTATCCAGCCAGACCAGGTCCTTCCCCTGGAATTTTTTGGCCTGCAACTTGCCAATTTCCACATTCCGGAGATCCAGCAGGCGGTCCACCACTGCGTAATCCAATACCACTTGCTGATAAGCCAGGGGAGGGCCGGAAGTGCTCCCCAGAAAGACATCCAGGAAATGGCCCATGGCCATGGAAACGCCCCCGGGCGCGGTCATATTGGACAGATAGGCGTGTCCCCCCACCTGGACATTGGTCAGGTAAACCGGCTCCTTGCTCTGGGCAAATTTGGCATTGATGGTATTCAAATCGCCGCTGATCCTGGCCCCGTCAAAAAAGGCGGTGCCGCTGAAGGAGGCGTTGAAGATGGAGAAGTTGCCTTTCACGGCCACCCGGCTAAAAAAGATGTTGCCCTGGAATTGGGCGTTGGGAAAGTCGGCGTCACTGCCCACCTGCAGGTTGGAGAAATTGGCCCCCAGGTCTTTATGAGTGAAGCGGACCCCCCTGGCGCTTAATTTCCCTACAATATTTGTCCCTTCCGCATACATGCCCCCTTGGAATCTGGCCTCATTAAGCGAGAAATCGCTGTCCACCTTCAGACCGTTAAAAGAAGCCCAACCTCCGATCCGGGATTGGTCCAGGGAGAGGGATTTCTTAAAATGGCTATAATTGAAATTGCAGCCATGTGGGAACACACAGGCATTAAGCTCCACCGCGTGGCGCACTTCCCCGGAGCGCAGATCCACATAATCCGGGATCACCGCATTTTTAATGGATATCCCCCGGCTGTGGACCTTGATACCGGGCAAGGCGTCGGTGAGCAGGGCCTCCAGGAAGCGGCCCCGCAGCACCCGGGCCTTCTCCTCCGAGCCGAATTTTTCCTGGAGGTCCGCGGTGAGGCCCGCGGCCACCTGTTGCAGCACCCAGGTCTCCTGGGGACTCTGCCCCTGAGCCTGGGCCGTCCCGGCCGGTAACCCGGCCAGGAGCGACAGCAGCAGCACCGCTAATAGCATCCTTTTGCCCACGTTATTTCCCCTTGCTCATCCGGACTTAAGTTCGGGCCGCGGCCCTGCCTGCGGCCAGGGCCTTTTGGTTCAGTTCCCCGGTGCCCTTAGGCACCCGGGCCAGGACCGCTTTCTCCAGGCTTTCCGGGGTGACGGCGTGGCTCAGGGCCGCCAGGGCCCCCAGGGCCACGATGTTGGCCACCATCTCTTTCCCTAAATCCCGGG
>JAKAGH010000131.1 GCA_021817645.1 Deltaproteobacteria bacterium | reverse complement strand
CGCTCTGCAGAAGACGCTCGGAGGGGGTTCTTACGATGCCTTCGTAGCCAAAATCAGCCCCGGGGGAAACACTCTAATCTACTCCACCTATCTGGGTGGAAGTGGCGGCGATCGTGCCAACGGCATTGCACTGGACGCGTCCGGAGCCGCCTATGTCGCCGGAGGCACCGGGTCCCCCAACTTTCCCACAACTGCAAACGCATTTCAAAGGACGCTCGGCGGCGGGTACAATGCCTTCGTAGCCAAAATCAGCGCTGCGGGCGACGCCCTCACCTACTCCACTTACCTTGGTGGCAGCGTTGCGGATAACGCCAATGGCGTTGCCGTGGATGCGTCCGGGGCCGCCTATGTCACCGGACAAGCCTCTTCCCCCAACTTTCCCACCACTGCCAACGCATTTCAAAGGACATTCGGCGGGGGCTATAGTGATGTCTTTGTGGCCAAAATCAGTCCTGTGGGCAACGCTCTGGTCTATTCCACTTACCTTGGTGGAAGTAGCGATGATTTGGGCAAAGGCATTGCGGTGGACGCGGCTGGAGCCGCCTATGTCGCCGGGTTCACTTATTCCTCCAACTTCCCCACCACTCCTAACACCGTGCAGAGGGCATACGGTGGAGGAATTAGTGATGCCTTTGTATTTAAGGTGAGTTCCGGGGGAAATGCCCTGATCTACTCGACTTACCTTGGCGGAAGCGGCCAGGATATTGCCAACGGTATTGCGCTGGATTCTACTGGAGCCGCTTATATTACCGGTTACACTTCCTCGGTCAATTTTCCGACTGCTCACGCCCTACAGGCGGTGTTCGCGGGGGCACGGGATGCCTTTGTGACCAAACTGACCCCCGCAGGCGACGCCCTCACCTACTCCACTTACCTTGGCGGCCCCACGTGGGATTGGGCCAATGGTATCGCCGTGGATTCGGCCGGCGCTGCCTTCCTTGCCGGCTACACCTTCGGCGGCTTCCCCGCTAAAAGCGCTGTGCAGTGGGTTTACGGGGGAGGAGGGGGTGACGCTTTTGTGGCTAAGATCGGCGATGCCCCACCCCGGAAAGGAAGTGTAGTTCCGGCTATCTTTCTGTTGTTGTTATCAGATCAATAGCTGCCCCTGAATCTTATTCCGAAGCATTAAGGGCCATTGGTAGGAGGGTTGGATGCTGCATCATAAGCTTTTAAATTTGCTGGTCGTGTTGGCGTTAACTTTTCTGCCCAATATGGGACATGCTACTTCTCACAAGGATATCTCGGCACTCTCCGAGGCTCTTGCCCGAAATCCCGTCCACTATTCATGGGGTGGATCTTTGGAAACCGGGGTGGGCACCGATTGCTCAGGATTTACCCAGTTTATTTACAGGCATGGGTTCTCGGTTAATTTGCCTCGCTCCAGTGTCGAACAGGCCCGGGTGGGGCAGGTCGTGACTCGTAAGATGGATTTCTCCAAGCTGCTTCCCGGGGACCTGCTCTTGTTCAGCGATCAGGAACGGCCTATCGGACACGCCGGCATTTATATGGGGCATGGACTTATGGTTCATGCCTCCAGTGCAAGAGGGAAGGTGGTGATCACGGATATCCGGCAGGGCTACTACTGTGACAACTTCGTGGTGGCCAAGAGGTTACTGAAGGAGCCTGGGCCTAAGCCACCAGCTCCCCCCAGGCCAAGAGAGGTTGATAGCAAACCAGAGATCCCGGCCCCGCCGCCTCTACTCCTTCCCATCTCCAGGATTATGCCGATTGTCGCAGCAAAGATGGGCTGGCTTTGGAAAATGTATTGGCCCTGGAAATACCATAGTGGCGCAGGTCCTGCCCCCAGGGCAGATTCATCCGGATTCCTGGAAGAGCATGGCTTTAGCTGAGGCAGCATTCACGTCTTTGGGCGAGTGCACAGCGAAGATTATTTTTGGGTGGCACTCAGCCCTGAGCCCGCAGTTCCTCCCGGATCACTTTGCGAATGGTCTCTTCCAACGTTTTGTCCTGGTACTGAATATAAGACCGCAAAGCGTCATTCATCATGGTCTGATAGTTGCCTCCGCCTCTTTCATTCACCTTGTCCCGGAACCAGTTAAGGATGTCTGCGTCGATGCGGATGGTGATACGCACCTTGCCGGGCTGAACCGGGGCGACCGGACCACGTTTGCCCTGGCTGAAATCATATTCCTTTCTCATAAATTCTCACCTCCTTCTTTGTGGCCTTGCGGGCGGAAATCAAGCGGGCATCATCGCCCCGATAGGTATAGGCGACCACAACGATGCGACCCAAGATATCCATGCCAATGGATAGGAACCGCTGTTCCCCTTCGGAATCCGGGTCTTCAATGGTGACAGCCTCGGGATCGTCGAATACCGCGATGGCGTCGGCAAACTCCACACCATGTTTTCTGACATTGGCTTTGGCCTTCACCGGGTCCCATTGGTAATTCATATGCACTAAATGTATGTACATTTGATTGGTTTGTCAAGCTTTTTCCTATTCGGTGTAGCGCGAAAACGAACGTATATTCGCCATTATAACCTGCGTATAAAGGTTTGACTAATTAGCCTTTATATGGTAGCAAATAAGTCATAATTTTAGGTTTTTGCGCAAGAGATAAAAATCTATGGCCGTGGCAACCTACTGGCGGCAAAACCAGGATGATAAGCCAACCCTGACGACAACCCGCCAGGGTCTTTTGAGGGGGCGGGAGGAAAGGAGAAAATATGGCCCATGAATGTCCTGGCTGCGGTTGCCATTGCCACTGTGGCGGCGATATAGATGATCTCGTTTTGAGGGAAAATCCACTTTGTTCCTGCTGTGACTGCCCCGAATGTGGACACCCTCGGGAAGATTGCACCTGCCCGCCCGATTATGGATTTGAGGAAGAAGAAGGACCATTTCCTTTAGAGGATCATAGATTTTAATGGGAATTATTTAGATGACTCCCTCTAACTAAAAGCGGTTCGTCGCTGTGAGAATTGACGGAGTGATTGCAGTTCACGCCAAAGCGCCAGCGGGAATTACGACACCCTTTGCGGGATTAACGCAAACAACCGTGGGGAATGACTCATGGCTGCGAAATCAAGGCCTAAAGTTTAAGCCGGAACAAAACGCGGCTGGGCCACAACGGCATGGACTCTTGATGACATCTATCATCTGGCTGAAGAAAAAGGGATTCATTTTACCCGAGAACAGGCGAAAGCTTTCCTGGATGAGGTTGAGTGTGGTCTTGAAGAAGCCATGATTAATGCTGGATGGAATTATCTGGAAAGTGCTTTAAAGGAAAAGGGATTAGGTCAAAATGCGCAAACGGGCCACTAAGACCAGCGCCTTCGGCTCTCCGGGGCGTGAAAGCCATGACGCCAGCTGGTTTTACGGCGGGAAGCTTTGTGAGGGCCTACCGCAAGAGAGCCAGGGCGAGTATTCTGAAAATCCCATAGACGCCTCAGCCCTGAACACTATCTTCTGCAAGTCCTCAGAGGCCATGGAGGAGCTCCCGGATCACAGCGTCCATCTCATGGTGACCTCGCCCCCTTATAACGTGGGGAAGGACTACGATAAAGATATGACCCTGGATGACTACCTGGCTTTCCTCAGTCGCGTGTGGGAAGAGGTTCACCGGGTCCTGGTGCCCGGGGGACGGGCCTGCATCAACGTGGCCAACCTGGGGCGCAAGCCCTATATTCCACTCCACTCTTTCATTATCCAGGGCATGCTGGAACTTGGCTTTCTCATGCGGGGGGAGATCATCTGGAACAAGGCGGCGTCCGCGGCAGGCTCGACAGCCTGGGGGACTTGGTGCTCACCGGTTAACCCGATTCTGCGTGATGTTCACGAATACATCCTGATTTTCTCCAAGGGTAGATTTTCTCGGAAAAACCTGGATCAGCGCCAGGCTACCGTCTCCCCTGAAAATTTCATGGAGTTCACCAAGAGCGTGTGGACCTTCCCGGCTGTGTCGGCCCGGAGCGTCGGACACCCGGCCCCCTTCCCGGTGGAATTGCCCCAGCGCTTCATCCAGCTTTATACCTTCGAGGGGGAGGTGGTCCTGGACCCCTTTATGGGAAGTGGCCAGAGCGCCATAGCAGCCATGCAGGGGAATCGGAAATATGTCGGCTACGAAGTCAAGCCTGATTATGTGCGGCTTGCTGAGAGGCGCATAGACCAATTTAAGAAGGAATTCATGGCGCCTACTCTCTTTGATCAGCCTGCAAAGGGGAAGACCCGATGATCCTCTCCTCTATTCTCGGCAATAGGACCTCTAAGGAGATTTTCTGTCCTTTGGGTATGGGCTATGGTGTCGCTCGTATGGATTGCAGCATAAGTTGCAAGCGGAATGGAATGAACGGAGGTTGATTTTGCTTAAATCCGCCAACTTCTCCCCCTGTCGCACCTGGCGCTACACGCTGCATCGGTCCTGGGCCGATAAGCCTCTCTTTGGGCCGATCTCCCAGGGGAATGTCATGTTCATCGGCTTGAACCCCTCCACCGCTGATGAGGTCAACAATGATCCCACGGTGCGCCGGTGCATCGGTTATGCCCGGGCCTGGGGGTACGGCAGCCTGATCATGACCAACATTTTCGCCTTCCGGGCCACTTACCCCTCTGACATGAAAGCTGCTGTCGATCCGGTGGGGCCGGAAAATGACAAGTGGCTCATCGAGTGCGCCAGTGAAGCAGCTTTAGTGGTTGCCGCTTGGGGAAACGATGGCGCCTACCGCAGCCGTAGCAGGCAGGTAGTGGAAATGATGGACCGGGCCAGGCTGCAGCTCATGTGTCTGCGTATAACTAAGGTGGGGGAACCGGAGCACCCCCTTTATTTGCCTGGGAAGCTTCGGCCGACTCCCTTCGCCGGCAGTTGTAGTTCAGTCGAGGCGGTGCTTTAGGCAGGGGCTCATAAATGAAACCGACCACCAAAAACCGTGCTTTTCAAGGGTCATATTGGAAAGGGTATGAGGCGCGATTGGCGGGGGAGCCCAAACAGTCGCCCTACCCCGACTGGCGCACCCACACCGGGGAAGTCACCTTCTCCCGGGCCTTCGACCGGTACTGGTGTCAGGGGTGGGAGGATGCGAATGATAAATGCAAGAGCGAGGCTCAGGGTATAAGGTCTGAGAGGGAATAAGGGGGGTTAGGTTGAAAATAAAGGTAATTGGCTACCTCCGTGTAAGTACCCCGGACCAGGACCTGGAGAAGAACAAGGCCGAAATCCTGGCCTTTGCCAACGAGCGCAGGATCGGCCCAGTCGATTGGGTGGAGGAGAAGATTTCCGGCACTAAGGACTGGCGCAAACGGGAACTTGGGCAGGTAGTGGCTTCCCTGGGCCAAGGCGACTGGCTCATCACTCCGGAGTTCAGCCGGTTGGCCCGGTCCACCCTACAAATTTTAGAGGTTTTGGCCGAATTGAAAAAGAAGGGCGTCCACGCTTATGTTCTCAAGGGAGCCCAACATATCAACGACTCCATCGAGTCAAAGGTCTTTTTGACTATGATGGCGCTGTTTTCAGAAATCGAACGGGACCTGATCGCTGCCCGCACCAAGGAAGCGCTTATGGCCCGGAAGGCTGCCGGCGTTACGCTGGGGCGGCCCTTGGGAACCGGCAAAAGCAAATTAGACCAATACCGGCCAGAGATAGAGGCGTTGCTGAAGAACGGCGCTACTCTAAAATTCATCTCCTTACGGTTTGGAGTCAATGAGACCACAGTCAGCAGGTGGGTTAAGAGGAACAAAATTGACAGGACGCCGCGGCCGTAGGGATGCGGTCATTAACCAAGATAATTCCTTAAAAATAAAGGATAACGTGTATGCCTAGTCCAATAAAGCTTGCTTTAATAGGAGTTCTGATAGGAGGATACTCCTTTGGTATCCCAGGAGCTATTTCTGGAGCTATAATAGGTGGGTTTTTCGGTGTTGTAGCCGTTGGTCTTGAAGTGTCGCTTTGATGCATGTTGGTTATCAAGGGGAGCTCACTCGGTAAGGCTGAAATCATACAAAAAGGAGGCAGTCATGGCGGTCAAGGTTAAAGTTATGGGTAACTTAGTGGCATTAGCGTTGATTATCCTTTGTGTCTCCCTCGGCTGTGCGGGCGGCAATACCAAATCCAAGATGGTAAAAGCGGACCCAATTCCCCAGAGTCAGGAAACGGCGGCGCCATCCCCTACGACCAGCCGGCCGGCAGGACATTCTTTTGCCTATATGGTAGCCATGGCTGGTGGCAACAAGGGCGCGGAAAGAGGTTATATAAAAGATCTTCCCAGAGAGGAATATGTACGGAAGTATGAATTAAAAGGCGTTTCCGACAAAAATTTTCGTTACCGTGAAAGAACGATCAGGACTAATGATGCCAGCCTTTTGCAAGTAGTCGGCCAAGCAGCTACGCTCGGGATAATGCCCTCCGGTATAGGAGCTGCAGCTACGTCCGGAAACGTCGCCAGAGCCGCTGGGGGTGCCGCTATAACTGGAGCTACTGTTGGTTCATCGCCGGCGACCCCCTGGCAGAGAAGAATCCAGCTTGCGCAAGTAATTCCATGGATGCCGGAGTCAGAGGCCAAGACGCCTGAAGAGGCTGCGGCCAAGATGCTTGATGTTTTACAGAAGGCAACCGCAGGTGTGCAAATGGGTGAATCGGTACTTATTGAACTGCCCAAGCCGGTCCTTGTTGATAATCCCCCGGCCGTCATTATTGAGGCGACAAATCATACTGGCAAGGTGTGGACCTGGGCCAAAGGTCCGGGGATACTTTTTTCTGCCTCAAAAAGCGATCCCCAGCAGCATAAAGTCTTTGCCATGAACGATGATATCGGGACCTGGACCCGGATTAGCGAACGCCTTCCTCGTTGGTGTTTCGTTTTTCTTAACGGTTCACTCGCTGGCAACGGCCAGTATTTTGTAGGATACCCAATCGTGCTTTGGCAAGGAAAACCGAATTATTTCGGGAGTTGATGACTCTCTAAGGGCAAGAAGAGGCGAGTTTTCCCGACAATGTTCAGGGGCAGGCACTGCGGAGTATCGGCGTCTGTGGGTGTCCCTGAACACCCCCACCCCATTTAAATTTATCAAAAATTTCTCACACAAAATAGAAAAGGCGGAAAATTCCGGTACTGTCCTAATTTGATTTCAAAATTAGGACACCACCAAAATTCCGCCTCTTCTTCTTTGAAGCCTGGGAGCCTCGGGGGGGTGCTCTTTTATAGGGAACCTGGCTCAAGGGGGACCGCTCTGCGGAGTACTTGCAGTTTCACCGTCGGGGCCTTTCACGGGAAGTCGCCCATATCGAAGGCCGCGTAGTCGCGGCCTGCATACTTCCAGACAAGCGCAGACCACAGCGGGATCGTACAAAATCCCTGATTTTCCGGAAATCTCCTCAAAAGCTTCTTTCAGGCCCAGGGCCGGGCGATAGGGGCGGTGGGACGTGATGGCGGCCACCACGTCCGCCACCGCCAGAATCCTGGCTTCCAACAGAATTTCCCTGCCTGATAAGCCATAAGGATAACCGGAACCGTCCAGTCTCTCATGGTGTTGCAGCGCAGCTTGGGCAACCGGCCAGGGGAAATCGATTCCCTTCAAAATGTTGTAACTATCCCAGGGATGCATTTTCACCAGGTCGAATTCCTGTTGGTTCAACCTGCCGGGTTTGAAGAGAACGATATCCGGAATTGCTATTTTCCCCAGGTCATGGAGAAAGCCCAGAACCCTTATCCCTTCGATATACTCCGGTTCAGCACCCAATTTCTTAGCAATGGCGCATGCAATATACGCCACTCGGTGCTGATGGCTGAGCATATACGTGTCTTTCACGGCAACAGCATTCGCCAAAGCATTAACCGTGCGGTCCAAGAGAACAAGGGACATTAGAGAGGCCCCGGCATATTCCTTACACCGCTTGTTCAAGCGGTGGAGGCGATTCTTCAGCAGCTCCCAGCGCAGCTGCTTCAGGGCTTACTTCGCTGGTAAGCTCCTCAGTCCCGGGAGCATGGGCGGCGGTAGTCGCGGCTTTGCGAGGAGATTTCCGCCCCCCATTTCCTCCGGGCACGATTTCTTGCGGTTTGGCAGCCTCTGGTACGGTGGTGTCAGGCACCCCGGTGGATTGGGATTCCAGCGACGCTGAGGCGGCGGCCGTCTCGGTTTCATCCTTCGGCAAGGCCCCGGCTTTTTTCCCATCCTGCTGGGCCTTCTCTTGCCGGGCCTGGTTCAGAGTGTCCCTGGCCAGCTTGGAAATTCGCCAGCCCGCATCGCGAATGAGCTGATACCATTTGT
>JAKAGH010000130.1 GCA_021817645.1 Deltaproteobacteria bacterium | reverse complement strand
CTTGGCCAGCCCCAGGTTGTATTCATCCGCCACTTTTTTCGGGCATTTCTCGGCGCAGAGCCCGCAGCCGATGCATTTGGACATATCCACATAGCGGGGGCTTTGCCTGAGGGTGGCGGTAAAATTACCGGCTTCACCCTCCAGGCTCTGCAACTCCGTCAACGTCAACAACTCGATGTTTAAGTGCCGACCGCACTCAACCAACTTGGGCGAGATAATTCACATGGCGCAGTCGTTAGTGGGGAAGGTCTTGTCCAGCTGGGCCATACTGCCGCCGATGCCCGCGCTCTTCTCCACCAAGTAGACGTAAAAACCGGAATCGGCCAAATCCAGCGCTGCTTGCATCCCGGCGATACCGCCGCCCACCACCAGCACTGCGCCTTGTTTCTGTCCCTGAGCCAGGGTTTTACTCATGGAACCATCCTCCTCACTCCACTTAAATCAAGCCCAGGGCCGCTTCCACCTGGGCGCCTATCTGCGGCAGGGAAAATCCAGCCACATTGATTCCCTGCTTCGGGCAGGTGGCCATACAGGAGCCGCAGCCTTTGCAGAGAGTTTCATCAATTTCCACGGTCTTTTTGACCTGGCCTTCTTTCACGTATTCCAACAGGGTGATGGCCTGGAAAGGACAGCCGTCCACACAGAAGGCGCAGCCGTCGCAGTTTTCATCCACCGGTCGGGCCACATGGGCCTCCAGTTCCAGATAATCCTTGGACAAGATGGTGGCAGCCCGGGCCGCGGCCGCCAATCCCAGCCTGACGGAGTCCTCCAGCGGCTTGGGATTGTGGCATAGGCCGGCCAGAAAGATGCCGTTGGTGGCGCAATCCACCGGCCTGATCTTGGCATGGGCTTCGCTGAAGAAGCCTTCTTCATTCAGGGCGACCTTATACATTTCGGCCAAATGGGTATTGTCCCGGGGCACAATGGCGCTGGCCAGGGTCAATAAATCCACCGTCAGGTCCAGGGGCCGCTGCAGAATATGATCGGTCACCCGGATGCGGATGCGGCCGTTCGCCTCCGTCACCCGGGGCAGGTCCTCCAGTTGGTAGCGGATAAAGATTACGCCTTTCTGGAGGGCCTGTTGATACAGATACTCCCGTTCGCCATAAGTCCGCATATCCCGGTAGAGGATATAGACATCCATCTCCGGATTGATCTCCTTGAACTTGAGGGCATTATCCACGGAACTGGTGCAGCACACCCGGCTGCAGTAAGGCCGCTCCGGAATCCGGGAGCCGACGCACTGAATGAAGGCCGCAGCCCGGGCATTCTTGAGGCGGCGGCTGTTGGTGGCAATCTCCCGGTCCATATCCAGGGAGAGAAAGACGTTGGGGTTTTCCCGGTACAGATATTGACCCAGGGGACGGTAAGGTTCGGCGCCGGTAGCCAACACCACCACGCCATGCCGGATTAGGGCGCCATTGCTCAGATGGGAGGTGAAGTTGCCCACGGCCCCCCCGGCCTCCTGGACCGTGGCCTCAAAGTGGACCTGAATCCGGTCGTGGTCCTGGACCCGGCGGATGAGTTCATGGAGATGGGGGTGGACCTGCTCGCCCCGCCACGTGGTATGCAGCTTCAAGGCATGGCCCCCCAGGCGGTCGCTGCTTTCCGCCAGGTTCACTTCGTAACCCTGATCCGCCAGGGCCAGGGCCGTGGTCATCCCCGAGACGCCGCCCCCCACCACCAGGGCCTGGTGGGTCACCCCCACCGACAGGTATTCTAGTTGCTGCAGCAGCCGGGCCTTGGCCACGGCCATGTTCACCAGGTCCATGCATTTTCTGGTGGCTGCGTCCCGATTGTACTGGTGCACCCAGGTGCATTGGTTGCGGATATTCGCCATTTCGAAGAGATATTTGTTGAGGCCGGCGTTGCGCAGCATGTCCTGGAAGATCGGCTGATGAGTGGTGGGGCTGCAGGCCGCCACCACTACCCGGTTGAGCTGATGCTCCCGAATCATGTCGATCATCTGGTTCTGGGCGTCTTCCGAACAGGAAAAGAGGTTTTCCTGGACATAAGCCACATTGGCAATGGACCGGGCATATTCGGCCACTGCCGGTACGTCGGCCACCCCGCCGATATTGATGCCGCAGTTGCAGATGAAGACTCCGATCCGGGGTTCCTCCCCCAGAAAATCCTGTTCCGGCGGATAGACCTTCTTTTTCAGCAGGCTACCCCGGGCCTCCGCCAGATTGCGGGTGGCCGCAGCCGCGGCCGCGCTGCCCTCACGCACCGATTGGGGGATATCCTTGGGACCGGTGAGCACGCCGCAGGCATAGATGCCGGACCGGGAAGTGCTCACGGGCTCGAAGCAGCTATGTTCCACAAACTTATGGCGGCTTAATTCCACCCCCAGCTTTTCGGCCAACTCCTGGGTCCCTGGTGATATCTCCATACCGGTGGCCAGAACCACCATATCGAAGGTCTCCGCCAGGGGTTCGCCCGCTTCACCGATATAGGAAATCTGCAAGTCCCCGTTCTTCCCCGGCGCGGCCACACTGTGAATCCGCGAGCGGATCAGCCGCACCCCCTGGCCTTTAACCCGCTGGTAATATTTCTCAAAATCCTTTCGGGGCGTTCGCATGTCCATGAAAAATATGGTCGTTTCCAGTTGCGGACCGATATGCTCCCGGGCGATGAGGGCCTGTTTCAGGGAAGCCATACAGCAAACCGAGGAACAGTAAGCATTGGCGCCCTCCCGGGAGCTGCGGGAGCCGACGCACAGTATCCAGGCGATCTTTTGCGGCTCCCGGTCGTCCGACAGCCTTTTGACATGCCCCTGGAAAGGCCCGCCGGGGCTCAAAAAGCGCTCAAATTCCAGGGTGGTGACCACGTTGGGATGGCTGCCATAGAGATAGGTGCCCAGGACTTTTGGATCAAAAGGCCGAAAGCCGGTGGCCAGGACGATGGAACCGACCTCCAGTTCTTTAGTTTCGGGAGTCTGGCGATGATCCACCGCCTGGGGCAGGCAGGCTGCCACGCATTCCATGCATTCGGAGCAGACCCCGCAATTGATGCAGCGGCCGGCCTCGGCCTGGGCCGTCTCTGGGTCCAGCCCCAGACAGATTTCCTGGAAGCCTTGCCGCCACTCTTCTATAGGCAGGGTCGGTATGGAGGCCCGGGGCCGTGGGGCATTGTTTTTGGGGAGTGGATTCCATTTCCCGGCAGTCAGGGGCCGGAGCGGGAACTGCCGCCCTTCCCTCTGATCCGCGCCGCGCAAATAGCGGTCAATGGAAATGGCCGCCTCCCGGCCGTCGGCGATGGCGGCAATGGCCATATAAGGCCCGGTCACCACGTCGCCGCCTGCGAACACCCCCTTGCGGGTGGTGGCCAGGGTTTCGGGGTCCGCCTTGATCAGACCCCGGGGGGTCAGCTCGATGCCGTCGGCCACCGTGAGAAAGCGCAGGTTGGAGCTGCGCTGGCCGATGGACATGATGACGATCTCCGCGTCCAGGGTCTCGAGCTGGTCCTCAAAATATTTGGGCGCGAAGTGACCCTGCTCGTCGAAGACCTGGGCCACTTTCTTCAACCACACGCCCTTAACTTTGCCGCCATTGGGGAGTATCTGTTTCACGCCCCAGCGGTGGCGGATCTCGATGCCTTCTTTTTCGGTCTCTGCCAGTTCCCAGGGGGAAGCCGGCATTTCGTCCCGGTCTTCCAGGCAGACGATGGTCACCTGGGAGGCGCCTTTCCTGATGGCGATGCGGGCCGCATCGATGCCCACGTTGCCGCCGCCGATCACCGCCACCTTTTTCCCGGCCGTGGGGGCAATCCCGGTGGTGGCCACTTCTTTCAAGTAATCCGCGGCCCACAGAACGCCCTCGGTCTCGATGCCGGGTACCCGGATGTGGACTGATTCCTGGCAGCCGACACTGATGAAGACTGCGGGATAGCCGTCCCGAATGATGAGGTCGCCCACGGTGCGGTCCGGAGTGATGGGTGAGTTGCAGCGGATATCCACCCCCAGGCGCCGGATATAGTCGATTTCCCGTTGCAGGACTTTCCGGGGCAGCCGGTATTCCGGCACCCCGTAACGCAGCCAGCCGCCGGGCTCCGCCGCCGCCTCAAAGATCACCGGCCGGTAGCCCAGCAGCGCTAGATGATAGGCGCAGCTCAAACCGCCCGGCCCCGAGCCGATGATGGCCACTTCTTCATCCCGTTTCTCGATTTCCGGTACCGGCAGGGTGTCCCAATCCACCTGGTCCGCCACGAATCGCTTCAACGCGCAAATGGAAATGGACTCGTCGATCTCCTGCCGCCGGCAGCTGCTTTCGCACGGGTGCGGGCAGATGCGTCCCAGGGTGCCGGGCAGCGGCAGTCTCTCCATGATGAGGCGGAGAGCTTCCCGGTATTTCCCTGCTTTGATCAACTGGATATACCCCTGGGCATTGATGTTGGCCGGGCAGGCGCGCACACAGGGCGCGCGGTCGAACTTCTTGATGCCGTAGGCGCCGGGAATGGCCTGGGGATAAGCGCGAAAGATGGCCTTGCAATCATTCAGCCCCAAATTAAACACATCCGCGGTGCTCACTGGGCAGGCCCGGGCGCAGTCCCCGCAGCCGGTGCACTTGGACGCATCCACATAACGCGGCTGCTTGGCGAGAGTGACGGTGAACCTGCCCTCTTCGCCGGCAACGTCCTGCAATTCCGTCAAAGTATGCAGCTCGATGTTGGTGTGCCGGCCGACCTCGACCAGCTTGGGCGAAATAATTCACATGGCGCAATCATTGGTGGGAAAGGTCTTGTCGATCTGCGCCATGACGCCGCCGATGCTAGAGCCTTTCTCCACCAGATGCACGTAAAAACCAGAATTGGCGGCATCCAGCGCTGCTTGCATGCCCGCGATGCCGCCACCCACCACCATCACCGCGCCCTGTTTCTGCCCCTGATCGAGGGCCTTACTCATGGAAGGATCCTCCAGGCTCAGAAGGTTTTTGTATTACGCCGCCGCCGCGGGCACCAAACAAGATAAGACGAACATCAGCTGTTTCTGGGTCAGGTCGCCGATGTGCTCATTCAGCCAGGGCAAATCGCCGGAGAGGATTGCAGTTTGAGCTGCAGTGGACAGCTTGTAGGCTGCCAGGGCCTCGGTCTTCATATCCATTAAGGTCCGCCGGAATTCCTGGTCTGCGGATGCGCGTTGCAGCACCCGGAAGACCTCCCGCCGCAGGGCTTCCTGATCCATCGGCGGCTCGGCTTCCTCCTTTCTCCTCCAGCTTCTGGTCAGGATCGGCAGGAGAAAATCCTGGACCAGGGCCCGCCAGCCCAGTTCCGGATAATGGCCGAAGACATCGTCCGCCACCGCGCCGCCATCCGGCAGGGTGACGCCGATGGCGGTTTCCATCAGGCCCAGCAAACGGTGGGACTCCTCATTGATCCAGGCGGCGCTGGCTTCCCCCGAGAGCAGGTTGTCCTTATTGCGCTGGAGATTATTGGCCTGGACCAGATAGAGCCAGCCTTCCCCGTAAGGATCGTCGTGGATCAGACGGGGCTTTTTGATCACCTTGGGGTTGATCTTCTCGATGATGCCGTCCACCGGCGCCAGGAACGGAGCCTTGTGTCCCTGCCGGATCTGCGCCATAAAGATGTGGTCCTGAAAATAGGACTTGCCGGTTTCCGGCAACTTCAGCGCGTCTGCCGGCCCCAAAATTTTCTGGGAAAAGTCATCCAACCCCACCCGCACCTGGTCCGAGCCTTCCGGCAGTGCCCAGGCATGTCCCCGATGCAGGTAATAGACGCTCGTGGGGACTTGAAAACCGAATACCTCCAGCATTTGGGGCTGTTCCCGCTGACCTTTCTCCTGGTTGGTTTGCCTGGACATGTGCTTTTCTCCTCTGCGAAAACTTAAATGCAAGGAATTACTTTAGTGACTTTACGAATCTAAAGAGCAAAGGGTGTGCCACGGCGTATATACCTGTAATAACAATGATTATCTCTATGATCGCCGTAAGCTGGTGTCCGATAATCCAACAACTAATGGTTGGTATTGGTTAACATGCTAATTTTATGGAGAAAAAACAGAAAAAAGGAGTTGTTGGAAAATCCAACAGGGGGAATTCCCACAAAAAAATGGCCGAAATTCCTGCAGGTCAAAAAACGGGCCCTGGATTTTCCGCAGCCTCTTGCCCGTGCCGGATCAACAACACAGGCGGGGAAGGATGCGGACATTGACCGCCTTTTTCTGTTCCCCGGCCGGAAAATGCGGGGAAAAATTAACGGAACGCCCCTGGAGGCCGAAATAATTTGAAAGGTTCCAGGCTTTTTCATGGCTTGCCGTCATGCAGCGCCGCCGAGGACGACCGTCATGAGGTTTTCTCCCCAACTCCACCGGGTCTGGCAGCGAAACCCCAGCCGGCTCTTACTGCTGAATATCCTGGGAGGCATTATCATTGTGGCCCTCCTGGGAAGTTTGATTTATCCGGTATGCCTGGCCAGCCGCCCGGGTGCCAAGCCTTTGTCAGAGGTGGAGGATAAGGGCGTGCTCCCCTGGTCCCCGGATTTCTGGGCGGATCCCAGTCGCTATTTTTCGGTTTATGCCTATATCCCCGTGGGAGTTCTGGGCATGGTGCTGGTGGCTGGTCTGCTCCTGGCGGGGCGGGACTTGCGGGAAATCCCCCGATATGTGGAATTGACCGGGGAAGGAGTGAAAATCGGCCGCTGGCTTGCCGGTGAAGAAGATATCCCTTATGCTGAGATCACTGACGTTTACGAGCGGCCCTTTTACGGCTATGTCTCCCAGGCGGTCTGCTTCCGCACCCCCGGCAGAAGCACCAAAAAAATTTGCATCCTCAAGTACGCCTATGACGACTGGGAGGAGTTCTACCGGCAGCTCCGGGAAAGAACGGTTTTAAAAAGATTCGCCGACCGGCTGTCGACCCCAGCCTGAAAAGTTTCATGGTTAGGCACCTTCCCTTTTTCTGCTGCGCAATTATCTTTTCTAGAAAGGGGCTGATGCGTCCCTAACTGGGCGTGAGACGCTCCTTCCTGGGGATCGTTTTCAGAACCTTCCTCCGGGCATTTACGTCCCTTTACACCAGGAGGTCTGGGCATGGCAGCATGGTACCGCTTGGGTCTGATATCCTTGATTTTCTTGGGGCTTTGGGGCTGCGTCCCGGGCGGTTCCATCCCCGGCCAGGCGGTGGCTGGCCAGGGGCAAACCGTGGCCGGGAGATTCACCAAAGCCGATGATGGGGTGATCACCGACCGCGTCACCGGTCTTGATTGGTACGTCGGCCCCAATCCCGACAACACCTGGCGCCAGGCTCAGGCCTGGGCGGAGCATCTTACCGTGGGCGGGGGCGGCTGGCGCTTGCCCACTGTTAAAGAATTGCAGGCCATCTATCAAAAAGGGGCCGGCCCCAGCAATCTGGACCCCGTATTTCAAGTCCAAGGAGCCTGGGCCTGGTCCGGGGAGCTGAACAACGCCTGGTCGGCCTGGGGTTTTGCCTTCTATAACGGCCTGGAGGGCTGGCACCACCTGGACTACGCCAACGGCAGGCTGGCCTTGGCGGTGCGCTCCCACAAATGACAGGGGCGCTCCTCGCAGGCCAATATGGGGCAAAAAAAAGGACGAAGCAGAGCTTCGTCCTTAAATGCCGTTATCCAGCTTAAGTCTGGGAAGGCGGGAAGGGCTAACCGGCAAGGTTAGCGACGATAACCGCCACTCCGGGCGCCGCCGCTGTAAGCGCCGCCCCGGTAACCGCCGTAGCTGCCACCCATGGCACCGCGCGCCCCGCCGACAACGCCAGGGGTACCGCCGATGGGACCACCCCTGGCGCCGCCCACGACGCTAGGGGTGCCACCGATGACGCCCCGGCCGCCGCCAACGACTCTGGGAGTGCCGCCAACGACGCCCCGGCTGCCACCGACAACGCTGGGGGCGCCACCGACATAGCCCCGGGTGCCGCTGCCGCCGCCCCGGTAATAACCGCGGCCACCGTAGTAGCTCCCACTACCTCCGTAATAGCCGCCGTAAGGCTGGTAACCGCCTCCGTAGTAGGGGCGGCGATAACCCCCATAGTAGCCACCCCCATAGCCCCCGTAGCAGCCCCCGCCATAAAACGGGTAGAAACCGCCGTAATACACGATCGGGGGCGGAGCATAGTAAACCGGCTGGGGATAGTAGTAACCGGGATAGGCCGAATAGCCGTAGCCACCGTAGCCACCATATCCACCATAGCCTGGATAGGACGAAGCTAACGCCGCGGCTCCAACCAGGGAGTTGAATGCGGCCAAA
>JAKAGH010000129.1 GCA_021817645.1 Deltaproteobacteria bacterium | reverse complement strand
GGTGGCGGCGATGAGGGCGTCGGCCAGGCCGACGCCGTGGCTGGGGCCGTAATCCCGGCAATAAAGGCCGCCTTTCCGAGCAATTTCGGTGTCTACGGGGATGATTTCCAGTAAGGCCAGAAACTGCTCCACGCCGCGCCTCTCTTCCCCCTCACGCACGCCGGCATAGAGTTCCGCGACGGTGATGGCGGAGATTAGAATTGGTTCGGAGCGAGCCCGCAGATATGCTAACGCCTGTATCCGGCCCCGAAAATAATCTACCAGTACATCCGTATCCAGAAGAAGCCTAAGAGTCATTGTCACTTCGGGAATAAGGGAAACGGTCGAATTCCCGGCGCAAAGCCTCGAAATCGGGAAGATCGTCCCTATCCTTCCAGATTCCCCAGGCCTGCTCCAGCGCCGCCCGACGGTCCCGAGGCTGAAACTTGCCGATGAAGTCGTCAATGGCCTGGCGAATTAATTCACTCTGCTTTTTGCCGGTCTGCCGGGCCAGATTAAGGAGCGCAGCCCGCTCCTTTTCCGTCAAATAAATCTGGGTCCTGACCATGAGGAGGCCCTCATATTGGGTGATGTATATAAATAATGTATAATAATTTTATCTTTGTCAAGCTTTTGAAAATTGAGGAAATGTTGCGAAATCCGCGCGAGACGGGCCTCGCCACTAGTATTGTGTCCCAGAAATAAGGTACAAAATATCTCCTATGAATATGCTCAATAATTTCCCCTCTCCCCTCGGGGGAGAGGGTTAGGGGGGCAACTTTGGCTAATGGCTGTAATCAGCCAAAAGACGCCACCCCCACCCCAACCCTCCCCCCTCGAAGGGGGAGGGAGAAAGACTGGGCAAGTTATGTAGGGCATTCCTGGGACGCAACACTAGAAGCCATTGAAAAACCTCAAATGCCCTGAGTTGTCATTCTGAGCGCAGCGAAGAATCTCGTATTTTCGAGGGCTTGAGATCCTTCACTGCGTTCAGGATGACAGAGAGAGAGGTTTTGCAATGGCTTCGATAGATTTACTGTGAGTCCAGGCCGTCTTAGGCAGCTAGATATCCTTCAGCAGCTTCTGCGCCGCTTCCAGGTGTTGCAGGGCGTCGTGGATCGGCTCGCATTCCAGGCAGTTGACGATATTGTCCCGGCCCCGGGCGGTGAACACGGTTTCCCGGGTGCCTTCGCACCGGGGGCATTTTTCCGCGGCCAGCTTCAGGCGCACCACCAGCTCGGGAATGGTCAGGTTGTCGATATTCATGGTCTTCCTCCTTAAGGCCATAAGCTAGGCACGGTCCGGTAGAAATCAATAGCCAGGAGGATACCCCCGGCCCGGCCTCTCCTGGCGGCTGACTCTGCATGGTTGCATTATATGCGCCTTCGGGTCTGGTGACAAGGCGCTCCCGGACCGGTCCAGGAGACTGGCACCAGGCCGGACGATGGTTATCTTATGGCTACCGGTTAGGATGAAAGACTTACACCAAGTTGTCATCAGGACCATAATTACAATTGAAATAGGTTCTAACAATAATTGTCTGCCTTCGGGGCGCGCCTCTGCCTGCGCCCACCCCAAAGCGGACACGCGGGTCCGCCCCACAATTAGAGGAGAATTGCCAGCATGCCGGAATACCATGTTGATCCCTTTACCGAGGCGGTGGAAGAGCCGGAGGTGCTGGTCACCGCGGTCCTGGCCCACCCGCTGCACGGACGGCTGGTGGAGCGGGTGATTCTCTGGGTGCGGCCCGCACTGGACTTTAAGGGCAGGCCCTATAAGCTGACCTGGTGGGCGGACGGCGTGGCCTACTATGAGCCGGTGAGCCCCTGAAAAAATAGGGATACCCGGTGGCGGGCCGGGCCTGCCTCCCAGGGCGGCCGAGACGGCCTTCCCACCCCAGGTTATAGAAGCGCGCGCTACCCCCGCCCATCTTGACATCCCGCCAAACCGACTTAATTTGAGGCCAACCGGCTTCAAGCATTCATCCTCTTAAGAAAGGACAAGTTATGCGCGCATCGCGGCTTATGCTGCTTATGACTATGGCGGCCCTCCTTTTCCTGGCCGTTTCCCCGGGGCAGGGCCAGGAGCCCCGGGGCACAGTGACCATTGACCTCACCGGCATCGGCGCCGGGCTGGGGGTCAGTTGGGGCTCGGGCACCCTCAGGTACGAAGGGCGATCCTATCCTTTCAGCATTCAGGGCCTCAGAGTGGGGGACGTGGGCATCTCCACGCAGCGGGCGGTGGGCACGGTTTATTATTTGCGGAACTTGGCCGATTTTTCCGGCAACTACGCGGCCGTGGGCGCAGGGGTGGCGGTGGCCGGGGGCATGGCGGGTATGACCATGCAGAACCAGCGGGGAGTGCTCATTGATCTCTATTCCGTGCAGCAGGGGGTGCAGCTGAATATCGGGCCCCAGGGTTTCACCATTGATATGCGGTAGGCCAGGCCCGGAATGGGAATATTGACTTCTTTTCCTGGAGTCTTACCTTGAGTGAAATTCCCAAATAAAATTATAACCAGAAAGGATTAAATGATGGGCGCGAAAAAGATTCTGTGCTGTATGGCGGTGGCGGCGATTCTTCTGGGGGTGGTGTACACGGTGGGGGCCCAGCCCACGCAACCTTATCCCATCGGCGAAGTAACCCTTGAGGCCAAACAGATAGCCGCGGGCGTGGGCTATACCTGGGGGGCCGGCACCCTGAAATTCGAGGGCAAGGAATACCATTTCACGGTCAAGGGCCTGGACGCGGGCGCGGTGGGTATTGTCAAGATCAGCGCCAAAGGCGACGTCTATAATATGAAGACCGCGGCTGACTTTGCCGGGGACTATGCGGCGGCGACGGCCGGAGCCGCAGTGGTGAAAGGCCCTGTCGGTTTGATGATGAGAAACGCCAAGGGCGTGGTCATCAACCTGAAGGCTGACCAGACGGGCGTGCAACTGAGCCTGGGAACCAAGGGCATGAGCATCAAGATGAAATAGCGGTAATTGGATTTGGTGATAAAGGGCCGGGGGCCGCAAGCCCCCGGCCCTCCCTTTTTAAGCGGTGAGACTCATCCGGCCCAGGTAGGCTTCCAGCACCAGGGGGTTGACCCGCACCTCCTCCGGGCTGCCCGCGGCGATACGGCAGCCGCCATCCAGGACCACCACCCGGTCCGAAACTCCCATGACCAGCTCCATGTCGTGCTCCACCAGGACCATGGTCTTCCCAGACAGGCGCATCTGCCGGATCAGTCCGGCGATCTGCGCCGTCTCCTCGGGGTTAAGGCCCGCGACCGGCTCATCCAGGAGGGTGAGCACCGGCTGGGACACGAAGGCCCGGGCCATCTCCACCCGCTTTTTATCGCCGTAGGGCAGGGCGCCCGCGGGGAGGTCGGCCTTGTCCGCCAGGCCGAAGGTGTCCAGGGCTTCCAGGGCCTGGAGTTTAAGCCGACGCTCCCGGTGGCGCAGCCCCGGGAGCCTGAGGAGCGCCTCCACGAGGGAGTCTCCGGCCTGGGTGGTGAGGCCGCAGAGCACGTTATCCAGGACCGAGAGCCGGGGAAAGAGGCGCAGGTTTTGGAAAGTGCGGGAGATCCCCAGCCGGGCCAGCCGGTGGGTCGCCAGGCCGGCGAGGTTGACGCCGTCAAAAAGAATCTCCCCCGCATCCGGCCTGATGACGCCGGAGAGACAGTTGATCAGGGTGGTCTTGCCCGCGCCGTTGGGACCGATGAGCGCGGTGACCTGGCCCCGGGCAGCCCGGAAGCTGACCTGGGAGAGAGCCGGCAGACCCCCGAAGTGTTTATCCAGGCCGGAGATTTCCAGAAGGTAATCGTTCATTAAACCATTCTCAACCGGAAGTAGCGCCGGTGGCCGCCGCGGCTGCCAACCGGCGGCGGGCCAGGCGGGTCTTGACCAGGTCAACCAGGCCGGTAATGAACCCCTGGGGCAGGAAAAGGAGGATCACCACCAGGATGACGCCGTGGATGATGTCCATATAAGTTTCGAAGAAATCCAGGAGATGGGGCAGGATGGTGATCAGGCCCACGCCGAAAAGGGTGCCCCAAATGGAGCCCATGCCGCCCACCACCACCATGATGACCAGGTCCAGGGATTTAAAGATGCTGAACGCGTGCGGATTGACGTAGCCGAAGTAGTGGGCGTAGAGGCTGCCGGCCACGGACGCGCAGACTGCGGAGAGCACGAAAACCTGCACTTTGGCCCGCCGCACATTGACCCCCATAGTAGCCGCGGCCACTTCGTCCTGGGCCAGCGCGGCCAGCCCCCGGCCCACGCCGCTGCGCACCAGGTTGAGACATAAGGTCAGGGCCAGCAGGGCCGCGGTCCAAACCAGGTAGTGAAATTTGGTATCGGTATCGAAAGCCAGACCGAATAAGGACAGGGGGGGGATGCCGGAGAGGCCGCTGGGGCCGCCGGTGACCTGGTCCCACTGCACGAAGACGCTGTGCACCACGTAGTTAAAGCCCAGGGTGGCCATGGCCAGATAGTGGCCGGAGAGGCGCAGCGTGGGCACACCCAAGGCCAGGGCCACCAGCGCCAGCCCGGCCGCAGTCAGGGCCATGGCCGGCCAGGCCGGGAAGCCATAGGTGGCGGTAAGCACCGCGGAGCCGTAAGCCCCGAGCCCGAAGAACGCGGCATGGCCCAAGGAGATCTGGCCCGCGTAGCCGATGAAGAGATTGAGGCCCAGGACGACGATGACATAGAGGCCGATGAGATTGAGAATTCCCAGGTTGTAAGGGTTGCTGACCACCAGGGGGGTGACCAGGAGGAGCGCGGCCAGGACCGAGACCGCCAGGCCGGTGCGATGCCGGTTAGCGAATAATTTTGATTTTTGCCAAATCCCCATGGTGTGCTTTGCGGGTCCGGCTATTTGCGGGATTTTATAAATTGCTCGATGCTGCGGTCATAGGTGCGTTCCACTTCCGGGGAAAAGTAGCACGCGGGCAACTCGCCACTGGCCCGGTGATAGCGCAGGCACTCACAGCAAATACCCTTGCGTTCGCAGGGCTCATAAGTACAATTGCATTTCTCCAAATTCACTTCTTGCCGGGGACATTCCTCCATCCTGCCAATCTCCTTGCCGCTAATTTTCTATCTTACTTCTGCCACTCCCAGATGGAAGGCTTTCAGGTTGACTTCCCGGAAGCGCTCCGGAGTTTTGTCCCGGATGACCTGCTCCAGGAGTTCCGGGCCGCAAAAAAGGGCCTGTTTGCCCGCGGCATAACCCAAGAGAATGAGATTGGCCGCCACGGCCGCGCCCAGTTGCCGGGCCAGACCCTGGGCGTCAATGTTCTGGAAATCGCCGGGAACCGGGGAATTAACAAAGACCGGGGCATCTGCCTTCAGGTAAAAGCGGTGCACTGCCAGGTTTTTCAAGGCCAAAAACAGGCCCACATCCGCCCGGCCCGGGGGAATCAAAGGCCCCCGGAAGGGACCCACTTTGATCATGGAGATGACGGTGCCGCCCCTTTGGGCCATGCCGTGGGTTTCGGAGGTGAGAACCTCCAGGTCCAGGGCTGCGGCCGCTTCCGCCAACATCCTGGTAATGGTCAAGGCCCCCTGGCCTCCGAGACCGCTGACAATGATTTGTTGTTTCATTATTGCTCCAGGTTGTCGGGGGGTGATGGAGATAGTAATCAGTAATCAGTAATCAGTAATCAGTGGTCCGTTGCCAGAAAAAACCGATCACTGATCACTGATTACTTGATTACTCATCGGCTGCCGGAATTCCCCTTGCCCCTCCTCCTAAAATCTTACCCCTTCGTTTCCGCTTTAATCGCCCCCATGGGGCAGACGTGGACGCAGACGCCGCAGCCGATGCAGCGCGCGCCGTCGATGACCACCTGGTAAGTGGCCTCATCCAAGCTCAGGGCCGGACATTCGAATTCATCTAGGCAGTGGCGGCAGCCGGTGCAGTCTTCAGTAACGCACATTTCTAAAACGGATTGAGCCTTCCGGGCCTCCCGGTCCAGCATGCAAGGGTGTCGGGCGATGATCACCGCCACGCCGCCATTCTCGCTGCGACAATACCCATCCGCCTCCTTTAGCAGGGAGACAAATCCGGGGATATCATAAGGATCGGCCTCTTTTAAGAAGCCGACCCCGCAGGCCCGGACCAGGTCCGCGATGTGCACCGGCTGGCCTCTTTGAGCGGCGGCCGTCAGCCCCACTTCCGGAGTGGGCTGGTGGCCGGTCATGGCGGTGGTGGAGTTGTCCAGGATCACCAGGACCAAGCGGGCCTGGTGAAAGACCGCGTTGATCAGGGCCGGGACCCCGGCGTGGAAAAAAGTGGAGTCGCCGATGGTGGCCACGATGGAGGGGACTTTTGCCGCCGCGGCCGCGTAAGCATGGTAGAAGCCCGCGGCCTGGCTGATGCCCGCGCCCATGCAGTGGCAGGTGTCCACCGCACCCAGGTTCAGCCCCAGGGTATAGCAGCCGATGTCGCTGGGAAAAAGCCCCTCCGGGAAGGTCTCCCGGATGGCGTAAAACGCGGCCCGGTGCGCGCAGCCGGCGCAGAGGGTGGGGCGGGTGGCCTCTCCCGCCGGCAGGGTGACGGCCGCAGCCGCAGGCAGATCCAAGAATCTCTCCAGCACCCGCCGGATCACCTCCGGGGTCAGTTCGCCCTCCCCGGGAACGGCCTTATTTCGCCGGCCCTGGACCAGGTCCAGGGCCAGTTGCAGCTCGATGACCGGGTAAGTCTCTTCCAAGACCAGCACTTTTTGGTACCGGGATTTGATATGGCTGATAAAGTCCCGATGCAGTGGATAGGGCATGGTGACCTGGTAGAGATCGAGGCGGCGCAGTAGGTCCATTTCCTCCAACAGGTCCCAGGTGTGGGCCAGGGCCACGCCGGAGGCGATGATGCAGGCTCCGGGAAAGGCGTCGTCTCCGGGAGTGAGGATGGGGAAAAATTCCTCCTCTGCGGCTATCTCCTCGATTTTCTGATTGAGCAGCCGGTGCAGCTCCCGCAAATACTGGGGGGTGGCGCACCAGCGCCCCGGGTTCTTCTCGAACATGGCCAGCCGCTCCAGGCTTTGGGGGCGGAAAAGGGGCACGTTTTGGCGGGCGTGGCAGACCCGGGTGGTGGGCCGCAACATCACCGGCATCTCATATTTCTCGGAGAACCGCAGGGCCTGCCCCACCATGCTTTTCGCCTCCCGGGGGCCGGAGGGGTCCAGCACCGGGATCTTGGCGAACATGGCGAAGAAGCGGCTGTCCTGCTCGGTCTGGGAGCTATGGGGGCCGGGGTCATCGGCAGAAATAACCACCAGGCCGCCTTTGACGCCCAAATAAGCGGAGCGCATAAAGGGGTCGGAAGCCACGTTCAGGCCCACCTGCTTCATGGAGACCGCGGAGCGGCGGCCGCACATGGAGTTGGCCAGGGCCGTCTCGTAGGCCACTTTCTCGTTTACTGACCACTCGGCGTGGAGGGCGACCCCGGCTTCCCGGGCGAACCCGGGCACGGCCTGGAGGATCTCCGAGGCCGGGGTGCCGGGATAGGACGCGGCCAGAGTGACCCCGGCCTCGACCAGCCCCCGGGCCATGGCCTCATTGCCCATGAGGATGCGATGCTGCTTTGGTTCTTTCAATGATTCCGATTCCATAATCACCTTGATATACAACTAAAAAAACCAGCAAAAATTCCCCCCTTTTCTAAAGGGGGGTTAGGGGGGATTATTGTAAGCTCTCGTAAATACTACTAATTGATGGCTTGGTTAAATTCTAGCGTTTCCTGGAGTTCTTCCAAAAAGCCCACCTGCCCCTTAATGATTTTCTCTTTTGCCTCCTCCAGGGTAAACCACCCGGCCCGGTCGATCTCCGGGAATTCTTCCTGCCTGCCGGAACGGGGCGGCCATTCCAGGGCGAAAGTATTGCTTTTTACCGCGCTTGGGTCACAGTCTCCCTCAAAGGCCCAGGCCTGGATGAGCTTGCCGCTGGGCTGTCTCCGGGGCGTGAGGGGGATAAACTCACCCGCCGCGGGGAGGCCGGTTTCTTCTCCGAATTCGCGCCGGGCCGCGGCCAGGGCGTCTTCCTCCGGAGTAAATTCCCCTTTGGGCAGTGACCAGGCGCCCAGGTCCTTCCTGGCCCAAAACGGCCCGCCGGGATGCACCAGGAAGACTTCCAGGACACCGTCCCGGTAGCGGTACATTAACAGACCGGCGCTATGCGTGGGCATGGCTTTGGCTTCATCATGACTAACTTATACGCGACATTATCTAATTGCCGCAAGAGGGCGCACACACGGGTACGCCTCTACAATAAACATATGGGATTGGGGGAGGGGGTGTGGGGGAGG